>NZ_JBHZPF010000003.1:0-172724 GCF_042787975.1 Peribacillus sp. YIM B13482 | reverse complement strand
TGCCTATTCATTTCACACGGCTGCAGACCGCAATGGTTTTGTGCTAGGGTCGATTGTAACACCTGGAAATACGCATGCAAAAGAAAAGCATGGTATGCGTTGGACTACTTTAAGGGGACTTAAAAAATTGTCGATGCAGGCGATGCTTACTTTCAATGCCATGAATATAAAGAAGATGGCCAATTGGACATGGCAAGGTCCAAAAATGGCCTAACATAGTGGGTTCCAAGAAAATATCAAAAGGGGTTCGGAATTAATTCATTCCGAACCCCTTTTGTCGACAAACTGAAAAACAGCCCTAAGGCTGTTTTTCTGCTTACTTATATTAAGATTGAAGCGTCGGCAAAACCTCTTTAAACGCTTTTATGACTGTATCCACTTCATCCAAATGTATAGTCAATGACGGCTCGATCCTGATTGTTTTGGAGTTTATAAGCGTACCTGCCACCAAGATGCCTTTATCAAAGAGGGCTTTAGAAAATTCATAACCCACTTCGTCTTTATGGAACTCAATACCAATCATCAATCCTTGTCCGCGAATCTCCAATACCTTATCTTTGTGCTCTTTAGCCACTTCCTTTAACCCATTTAAGAAGTATTCACCAACTTCTGCAGCACGCTCCGGTAATTTTTCCTCCAAAAGCACGTCGATCGTAGCAATGGCAGCAGCACATGCGAGTGGATTTCCTCCAAATGTCGTAGTGTGCATGAATGGATTGTCGAACCAGCTTTTAAACACTTTCTCATTGGCTACAACGGCCCCTGCAGGCATTACTCCGCCGCCAAATGCTTTCGCTAAACAAAGAATGTCCGGTACCACATCATAAAGCTGGGATGCAAACATTTTACCTGTACGTCCCATTCCTGTTTGAACCTCATCCAATATCAATAACGCATCATATTCGTCACATAGTGCCCGAACCTGCTTTAAATAATCTTGCGGAGGGAGGATGACCCCTCCTTCACCCTGGATAGGCTCCAACAGCACAGCAGCAACGTCTTCACCGACCAACGCACAACTTTCAAACGTTTTTCTCATCATATCCACATCACCGAAAGGTACATGACGCACACCTGGAATCAGTGGAATGAACGGTTTTCGGAACATGCCCTTTGCTGTTGCTGATAAGGAACCAAGACTTTTACCATGGAATGATTTTGTCGTTGAAATAATCGTGTATTTGTCACTGTACATTTTGGCCAACTTAAGCGCAGCCTCCACGCTCTCCGTACCGCTGTTCGTAAAGAATGAGTATTTTAAATCTCCCGGCGTGATATCGGCTAGGATCTTTGCAAGCATTGCACGCAATGGATCAAGTAAGTCCTGGCTATGAAGGGCTTGTCTTTGCAATTGATCGGTTACGGCCTTTACTACTTTAGGGTTACGATGGCCAACATTATAAATGCCAAACCCACCTAAACAATCAATATATTTTTTTCCATTAACATCCGTAAAACATGAATCTTGATCAGACCACTCTACCGCAGCGAATTGTGTGTCTTTAGTGACCGTCTTCCGATATTCCAAAAACCCTGGGTTTACATGGTTACGGAAATTCTCGACCGTTTCTTTCGTTACCCATTGGGCATCTTCTTTTGAAATTTCTTTTTGCTCAATTAATTGAAGCACCTTTTTAATATAATCCTGGGTTTCTGATTGGTTGGCTTGAGTTTTACTTTCTACGTTAATTGACATTTTATACTCTCCCTTTTTTATAAATTTATTGGATGGTTAATTAAGGATGCTTTTGATGAATCTTTAATGCTTACCTCCCTTTTTTCTTATACTTACTTACCAAGCAAGTACCGTGCCAAGATAATTAACCAATAAAATCGCATTTTTTTTAATAAATACCACTAAACCTATGCAATTTTGCATATCATTATTTTACTTTGCATAATCTATCCTTGGAAAACCATTAAAAAAGCTTACCAAATTCCTTCATAAAAACAGCCGTTGATAAGTGAATAACATCACTCGTCAACGGCTTTTTTTCAATATGCATTTTTTTCGATCCTCTTACTCTGTTCAGCCAAGACTTTTTGATACTTCCTGCTCACTGATGATTGACTTATCCCCAGCGCTTTTGCCGCTTTCGTCGTAGTTTTATACTGTTTCATGGCCAGCATGATTAATTGCTCTTCAACATGATCCTGGGCTTCCTGCAGCGGAAGGATTCTCGTAATGATGGGTTTTGTTTGTTTAAAGTCACTGCCGACCGGAATGAACCTTTGAATGAAGCCGGCATCTATCATCTCTTCATCTGCAGAAACAACCAATCTTTCAATCATGTTCTGCAATTCACGAATGTTCCCCGGCCATGTATAGACTTCCAGTATATTCAAGGCATCAGGGGAAAAGTGGTAATTCCGCTGATACCTTTCATTCAGTTTTTGCAGAAAATGAAAGGCTAGCGGCGGTATATCCTCCGGCCTTTCCCTTAACGGGGGCACATGTATGGGAATGACGTTCAATCGATAGAATAAATCTTCTCTAAACGTCCCCATCTCGACCATTTTTTCCAGTCTCTTATTCGTTGCCGCAACAATTTGAACATCGATGGAGACAGGTGTCGTACTGCCTATCGGGATCACTTCCTGTTCCTGGAGGACTCGCAGTAGCTTGACTTGCAGATGTATAGGCATGTCACCCACTTCATCAAGGAATAAAACACCGTTATTGGCCTGTTGAAAGTATCCTACTTTCCCATTTTTATCCGCTCCTGTAAATGAACCCTTCGTATAACCAAACAATTCACTTTCGAGGAGGTTTTCCGGAATCGCCCCGCAATTTATCTTCAGGAAAGGTTGCTTGGAGCGCCTGCCCATTTTATGGATGGCTTCGGCTATCACTTCTTTACCCACTCCCGACTCCCCGTTGATTAATACAGTAGATGAAAAATGAGCGATTTTCTGGACTTGGCTGATTATCTGCTCCATTTTAGGACTGGCAAAAATCAACTCTTTATAAAATTGATCTTGCTTTTTGAATGAGTCCAGTTCTTTCTTCATTTCATTTAGTTCCGATTTCAATTGTGCCGTTTCCGTTATATCCCTAGATGCAATGACTATACGCTCTATATCCCCTTTTTCATTGAATACTGGAGTACCAACGGAAAGTACTTTTTTATTCATTTTCGTATCTTGGACAATCGATACTTTCTTTTTTTGTTCAAGGACTAACCGGGGGACCGAAGGATTGAAAATCCCTTCATCTTCTAATTGCAAGAGATTCTTTCCGATATAATCTTTTAAATCCTTTCCCCAGAAACCTGAGATGATGCTGTCACTATAGCGTAATAGCTCCCCTTTTTGATTGACGACCAGAATTTCATCATAGATATTCGCTAAAATGGCATTCAAGTCTTTATTCGAGCTTTTTATCAAATCTATTTCCATGGCCATTTCCTCAACCATCGGTAAATCCTGAACGATGATGATCAGGCCTTCGACTTCTTTTTCATGATTTAAAATCGGGCTATAATCGACAAGCACACTCATGACATCAGTAATCTCCAGCTGATTAAGAATACTGCTCCCGCTGGCAAACACGTTATGTATATGCTGCTTATCGAAGATGTTTGCAGCAGGTTCATTAAGGACTTGTTCTGAAGGTTTTTTTATCATTTTCAAGCCAGATTCATTGAAGTTCACGATATTTTTTTCTTTATCAGCCACAAAAATCCCCATAGGAATGGATGTTAAAATCACATTTAGCAGGTCTAAGTTTTGTTTGCTGTCCTGCTTGAATAATTCAGCTAAAACATCTTCCCTTTTTACATAACCGGTAAGCAGGCCTTCATCCGTTTTTATCAGTACGATAGGTTCACCGATAATTTGAAACAGGAGCGGCATGGAAATGTTTGGATGCAATTTACAAACATTTTCAATCGAGAAAGCATACTGTAAAAGCTGATCGACTGTCGTTACTCTTTCATTTAACGGGAGGTCATCCATGCGGATATAGGCAAATACTTGATTATCCTTCATAAGAAAAAAGAAAGGTTCCTGTATCTCATCAATTTTTTGCTCTGAAAATGTTGGCTGATCAATTTCTATAGATATGAATGGTCTAATTTTATCATCCGGAATAGATAACACAGTTTCACTCTCCTTTTGTAACCCAACCTATATTTTAACACAATTCTGAATTGCAAGATAAAAAATAAATATGTCCAGCTTCTTATACCCAACATTTACCTTTATTCGATCCATAATAAAAGGGGTTCCTTCTACATGTTAAAACAAAGTGATTGGAACGGGTGCGTGAGACTCCTGCGGGAAAAGCCCGTCCAAGGGGAGACCCCGCAGGCGCAAAGGGCCGAGGGCGGACCGTCCGTGGAAAGCGAGTGCCCTACGTTCCAATCAACGTTCTATTTTACAAACCCTCAAAAAGACTGTAGACAAACTCAATTATTATCGAGTTTGTCTACAGTCTGAAGAGTTCTTTATTGAACCCTTTTGACCTAAAGATCAGTTATACATCTTTTACTTATTTTTCATTGGACAAAGGGGCGTTCACCTTTTCGTATTTAATATCCTCCACAACATTGATAATCGTCGAAATAATCAGTAAACTCAAAGCCCGTACAGAAGGAAAGCTGCTGAAAAGAACGGCTGAACAACAAATAATTGACCATTGGAATGAATAAAACCCATTAGTATCGACCAACCCACCAGAAAACCGGCATATGGATTAATCGACTTTTGCGTAGGCATATGCTGAACCTGCCGATGGAATGACCTTCGCCATCTGTCCATAACTGTTTTCCGTGAAAAGCATCACCATTAAAGCGAGTATGTAGGCTCCAGGAACCACATGTGACATTTCTGCTGCGATGCCATATGTGCTGAACACCGTTGCTAAAGCCATGAATGAAAAACCGAATAGAATAACAGGCATGAAACCTCTCCATTTTCTCATCAGACTTATAACCCCCCCCTTCGTTACATCAATAGAGTGGATTCACTGGGCTTCTTTAAAATGAAATAGCGGAGGGGATTCCGTAAACCATTTTGTCCGGTACAGAAGATAACAAATTCCAATTAACGCCCAGACAACCCCTAGGATCAATGAACTCATATCGAGATTAAGCCACAGAATGAATACCGATGCCCCTCCAATAACCGGGGACAGAATAGTTGAAAGAAATCCTTTCATCGTTCGGAAACTTTTGTTTCTTATTGCATGGACGATTACACAAATATTCACGAAAGTAAAAGCAATTAGAGCCCCAAAGTTAATGAGGGAAGCGGCCGTAACCAAATCAAGGAATAAGGCAATCATTGATATGGCCCCGACAAAGATGACATTAAAAAATGGCGTATTGTATTTGGGGTGGACAAACCCAAAAAGTTTTTTTGAGATCATTTGGTCACGCCCCATGACATATAACAACCTAGAAACACTAGCATGGGATGCAAGACCGGAGGCAAGGGTACCGGATAAAGTTCCAGCGAGAAAGAAAGCTTGAAATAACTTCCCGCCCACAAAAAGGGCAATTTCCGGGGAAGCCGCCTCAGGATCGCCAAAACGGGAAACATCAGGGAAAAATAACTGTGTAAAGAATGCAGCCGTCACAAATAAAACCCCACCGATCAGGGCAGTCAAAAAGATGGCCCGGGGAATCGTTTTAGATGGATTTGGTGTTTCTTCCGATAATGTAGTGACAGCGTCAAACCCCAGAAACGAAAAACAAAGGATTGTAGCGCCTGTAATGAGTGTCGACATTTCCATATGAGGCCCGATGAATGGCTTAACTGAAAAAACGTCACCTGTTCCTTCTCCACCCATGACCCCTTTGACCACAAGAGCCACAAAAATAATGATGACCAACATTTGAAAGAAAACTAGAAAGCTATTAAAGTTGGCAGCAAAATTAACATTGAATAAGTTAATCCCTGTCATTAAAAGAACAAATGCCACTACCCATATCCACGGGTATACTTCAGGAAAAAGAGCTGTTAGGTATATTTTTGTTAAAATGGCGTTCACCATCGGTAAAAATAAATAATCAAGCATCGATGACCACCCGACAAGGAAGCCTAAATGTGGATTTATCGTTTTTTGAGTATAAGTATAGGATGAACCTGCCTGCGGATAAATTTTCACCATTTTTCCATAGCTGGCTGCAGTAAACAACATCGCCATAAGAGCAATGACATAAGCTGTTGGCACATGCCCCCCCGTTTCTTCTGAAACTATCCCGAAAGTATCAAAAACAACCATCGGCGTCATATAACCAACACCAAGCAATACGATATGCCATAAGTTTAAAGACCTTTTCAGTTGACCTGTTTGCATGTATCCTTCCCCTTCCTTGTTTAGCCAGAAAAGTTAACCAACTTTCCTGGCCTCCTTTATAATTTTTTTGTTATATTACACTTCGCAATTTTCATACCAAAAAAAAAAGTCGATTTTTAACAAAAAACAAGGAAATAAGTAGAATATTTCATGCAAATTTGAATAACTCATGCAATTATTCATAATCCCTAAAGTTAGCTAAAAGAGAATCAATGATTTTTGCCCATAAAAAAAGCAGAAGATATAAAGATACCTTCTGCTCATTTGACTAAATCCCCCGTGCCGAGGTCAAATTACTAGTTTACTTTCGTTGCATTGTATGCTGATACACGGCAAGGCGCATCATCGAATGCCTAATTTAATGAAATTCTTTTATTAAAATCAACAAACGCGAGGTTAATCCTGCTGTCTGCTATCCAATATGTTAAAAAGTTCTTCCATTTCATTCGTTTTTGAACGATTCATTAAAAGGTCAACTGCCTTTTTCACTTCTTCCCCATTGAATAAAACATCGTACAAGGCTTCTGTGATCGGCATGTTCACTTCGTACTTTTTAGCTAGTTGATAGGCGGCTTTAGTGGTTCTGACACCTTCAACGACCATACCCATGTTTTCCAAAACTTCTTCAAGCTTTTGCCCTTTACCAAGCATATTCCCAGCTCTCCAATTACGGGAATGGACGCTTGTACAAGTGACGATCAAGTCGCCAATCCCAGCTAAACCTGAAAACGTTAGTGGGTTGGCCCCCATGGCCACCCCCAGGCGGGATATTTCAGCCAATCCCCGTGTCATTAATGCAGCCTTGGCATTATCACCATAGCCTAAACCATCCGTAAGGCCGGCACCCAAAGCAATGATGTTCTTCAATGCCCCACCGATTTCAACACCAATCAAGTCGGGATTTGTATACACACGGAAATTATTATTGATAAAGATGTCCTGAACCCTTTCGGCTGCCTTCATATTCTTTGAAGAAACGGCAACTGTTGTCGGGTGACGCAGACTGACTTCTTCTGCATGACTCGGGCCTGAAAGAACCACTATATCTTTAAGCCAATCCGCCGAAGAGACTTCTTCAATCATTTCCGATATACGAAGCAGTGAATCAGGTTCAATTCCTTTACTCACATGAACGATCGTCAATGGTTTATCATGAGCCTCTTTAATCTGACCAAGCACTTCCCTGTAGGCTTTGGTCGGCACCGCCAAAATAATTATTTCAATCCCGGCCAACGCTTCTTTAATGGACGAATATCCTTTAATCCCCAAAGGCAATTCAATCCCAGGCAAGTATTTTTCATTCGTATGATTTTGATTCATTTCATCAATTTGTTTCTGATTGTGTCCCCATAATCTCACTTCATGCTGGTTATCAGCTATTACCATCGCTAAAGCAGTTCCCCAGCTCCCTGCACCAATCACAGCGATACTTTCTTTTGCTTTCACCATTGTATAACCACCTTTACTATTTCCTTTGGCGTCCAAAAATTCGTATCGGTGTTCCTTCAAAACCAAAGGCATCCCTAATTCGATTTTCTAAAAATCTCTCATATGAGAAATGCAATAACTCCGGATCGTTAACGAATACAACGAAAGTAGGCGGCTTAATCGCAACCTGAGTCGTATAATAGATTTTCAAACGGTTGCCATTATGAGTCGGTGTCGGATTCATCGCCACGGCATCCATGACCACTTCATTCAATACATTTGTCTGAACACGGATAGCATGATTCTCACTAGCCTGATCGATGACTGGTATTAAGGTATGTGTCCTTTTTCTAGTTAAGGCAGAAAGATAGATGATTGGCGCATAATCCAAGAATAGGAAATGGGCACGGATCTTTTCTTCAAAATCCTTCATCGTTTTTTCATCTTTCTCGATGGCATCCCACTTATTGACGACGATGATGACCGCTCTACCCGCTTCATGGGCATATCCGGCAATTTTTTTATCCTGCTCACGAATACCTTCTTCAGCGTTCAGGACCACAAGAACAACGTCTGAACGTTCAATTGCCCTTAATGCACGAAGAACGCTATATTTCTCCGTACTTTCATACACTTTCCCTTTTTTCCGCATCCCAGCAGTATCAATAATGACATATTCTTTACCATTATATTTATAAGGGGAGTCAATCGCATCGCGAGTCGTTCCTTCAATTTCACTTACAATGACACGATCTTCACCTAACAATGCATTGACCAGTGAAGATTTACCTACATTCGGTCGTCCAATCAAACTGAATTTAATGACATCATCAGCATAATCCTGGCCGCTGAATTTAGGGAAGTGTTTGGCCGCTTCATCCAGTAGGTCACCAAGACCAAGTCCATGAGACCCGGAGATCGGGAATGGATCGCCAAAACCTAACGCATAGAAATCATAGATTTGATCTCTCATTTCTGGGTTATCGACTTTATTTACCGCAAGGACAACTGGCTTTCTCGATTTAAAGAGAATCTTAGCGACCTCTTCATCTGCAGACGTTACCCCTTCACGACCATTCGTCATAAAAATTATCACATCGGCTTCATCGATGGCAATTTCAGCCTGCTGGCGAATTTGTTCTAGGAACGGCTCGTCACCGATATCAATTCCACCTGTATCAATAATGTTAAAATCATGTGTCAACCATTCACCTGAACTATAAATCCTGTCACGTGTTACTCCAGGAACGTCTTCGACAATCGAAACTCGTTCTCCCACTATTCTATTAAAGATTGTCGATTTTCCCACGTTCGGACGACCGACTATCGCAATTACCGGTTTTGGCATTGCTATTCACCCTTTCTGCTACTATATCTCTGTCAAAGTCACGAAATTCATGAATGCATTTATTAAGGTTGCTTTTTGCATTATTGATTTTCATTATTTCCTTTTAAAGGAAAAGGCTGTATCCATCATCATATAAAGGAAAATTTCATCAGTAAGAGAACTCCCTACTGATGTTCAGTTAAACGTATCAAGTATTTACAGGCAGTTTGTCCACTTTACTCCCCAGTTCCTCAGGTGACGTGAAGCTGAACCCTCAGCATGCTAAAACGTGATTATAAACAGCCCAAAAAAATGAAGAAGCTTTCGGCACACTGCTTCCTTTTAATTTTTTAGAGCATTTTACGATTTATCTACAGAACTCTAACTATCCTATAGTAACAAATTTCTCGCCAATCAACAATGATTGTATGCATAAAAGCCTTCCACTTCCAATTGATTCCATTTAAACCTGCAGCATTTTGGATAAAAACGGATAACACCCCATATCTTTTTTCCTTAATCTTTCCCAATACTCCTCATTGATTAAAATTCTCTTTTCTTTGTTTTGATAACAATCTCGATTGGGATGATGAATAAATGTATTGGCCAACAAGCTCCAACATTCTCCACAGTATGTTCGTGCCCAATATCAGCACTGCATTATCGTGCCATGCGTATGCAAGGGCCACATAAGACAAAGAGTGATAAACAAGCAATCCAGAATATATGATATCACCCATTATCAAACCGATTAAAAGGACGAACAATCGATGTTTCCAATTTTTAAAAAGTAATAGGATAAGATAATTCAGGAAAATACACAAAAGATAAGAGGGTTTCATGATGAGCCATATCGGATCAAGTAAAGAAAAAAGTTGAAAACTGGCATAGGCGAGAGTGATAATAAGACTTCCGCAGATCAGTTCCATCACCTTGATGATTGATTGTTTCCTAATATACACACATAGTATAAAGAAAAGATATGGACCGCTCAAATGCATGGAAAATAAGGAAACCTCCAGTTTATACCCCGTTAATACCATTACGGCTAATAGATGAAAAAGAAAATCAAAACGAAATGGGACCGTTTTTGGAATAAAATACATGACAATGACCCAAACTATCCATGACATCCAATAAAACAAAATTCCATCCATGCAGCATCCCCCTTTTAGGAACATTATGGCTTGTTTATTCAAAGAATAAACGTAAAGGCGGGGATTAAAATGAGGAACTGCAATATTCATCCATAAAACCGTCCCCCTATCATTTTAAAAAGGAGGTGTAAACATGGGTAAAGATCGACAAGAAAAGAAATTGAAAGAAAGTAGACGGGTGGAGTCCGATAGGGACCAATCCTTGGGTCATAAAGGGGCAACAAGAATGGAAAGTCCCGAAGAGGCACGAAAAAGGAATAGCTAAGTTATCCCGAACAAAAAGAAGCATCTCAATGGTTTCAATTGAGATGCTTCTTTTTGTGGAATTCATTTAGCATATGCCGAACAATTTATGCCTCTTTGAGATAACCAATGATAGGTGTTGCCTTTGATGACTATTTTCGCGTTCCTTAATTCTGAGATATTACCGCACCCTAGTGCAGTCATGATGATCTTTAAATCTTCATGTATGTAGTTTATTTCTTTAATCAATTGTACCAGGCCAAACTCTTTATGCAGCTTGAGGAAATGTCCGGCTAACCCGACACCTTTCGCTCCTAAGGCCAGGCTTTTTGTAATTTCCAAAGGGCTTTGAATGCCCCCCGATCCAATAACTGAAAGCTGAGGTGAAACATTAACGGCTTCGACTATCGAAGCAGCTGTCGGTATGCCCCATTCATTAAAATATCCGAGTATTTTCGCTCGTCTTTCATTTTCGATTTTAGCAAAATTCGTTCCGCCAAACCCGCCTACATCAATGATCGATACACCAACGGAATGTAATTGCTGCACCGTTTCCTTACTCATCCCAAATCCAACCTCTTTTACGATGACAGGAATTCCGATACTTCTGTTGATTTTCTCTATTCTCGAAAGGGTACCCGCAAAATTCCTATCCCCTTCAGGCATCGTCAATTCCTGAATGACGTTAAGATGAATCTGCAGGGCATTTGCCCCGATCATTTCGCTGGCTCGCTTTGCCTGTTCGACTGTTGCTTCACCGCCAAGATTACCAATCAGCACCCCATCAGGATTTTCCTGTCTTACCACTTTAAAGGAGTCTTGCTGACAAGAATCCTTGATGGCTGCCATTTGTGATCCAACCGCCATAGCGATTCCTGTTTCCCGGGCAGCAATGGCCAGGTCACCATTCAATTTTTCAGTTTCAGGGCCTCCGCCACCGGTCATGGCATTTATAAAAATTGGCGAACTTAATTCAAGTCCGCCAACTTCCGCTGATAGGTTCACATTATTCAAGGAAATTCCTGGTAAGCTTTGGTGAATAAACGAAATATCCTCTAGCCCGGTTTTATGCTGCTGACCTGTTTTTAACGCAAATTCTATATGATCTAATTTTCGTTGTTCTCTCTCCAAGGCCCTCACCATTATTATCTTATTTTAGTTTTTTCAATTGATCACCAATCATTTCACCTAGCTGAAAGCCCTTCGATTCTTCAGGAAGCTCATAATCCGATGTGTTGTATTTGGATTGAGGTTCTTCAAGTTCTTTAATGCTCAATGATAGACGTTGATCCGTTTCATTGACATCCAGGACCTTCACTTCGACAGACTGGCCTTCTTTAAGAATTTCTTGTGGTGTTGCAATATGCTTGTGCGAGATCTGTGAAATATGGACAAGACCTTCTACCCCTGGGAAAATCTCAACGAATGCACCAAAAGAAACAAGGCGTTTAACGATACCATCTTGTGTAGAGCCCTTTGCCGCTTTTTCTGCAATTCCTGACCATGGTCCTGGAAGAGTATCCTTTATGGAAAGTGAAATCCTTTCATTATCACGATCAATGGATAGCACTTTCACCTGCACATTATCCCCTTCGGAAACCACATCGGATGCCTTTTCGACATGCTGATGGGATAGCTGGGAAATGTGGACAAGACCATCTACGCCGCCAATATCCACGAATGCACCAAAATCGGTAATCCTTTGGACCACACCTTCAAGCACCTGCCCGCTTTCAATCTTATCCAAAACGTTTGCTTTTTGTTTTTCCTTTTGGTCTTGGACGACTGCCCGATGTGAGAGAATTAAGCGATTCTTGTCTTTCTCAAGCTCAACGATCTTGAATGTTAAAGTTTTGTTTTTGTAATCAGAAAAGTCTTCAACGAAATAGTCTTCTACTAGAGAAGCTGGAACAAAACCACGTACGCCTAGATCTACAACAAGCCCGCCTTTGACGACATCTTTAACTTCAGCCTCAAATACGTCTCCGTTTTCAAATTTCAATTCCAGGTCATCCCATGCTTTCAGAGCGTCAATCTTACGTTTAGATAGAATGAGAGCTTCTTCTTCTACTTTAATGATTTCCAGCTCCAATACATCACCTACCGAAACGGCATCTGACGCCTTTTCGACATGAAGGCTCGATAACTCACTGATAGGAATGATTCCATCTGTCTTGCTGTTTTCACAATCGACAATGACCTGTTTTTCTTCTACCTTTGAAACGGTACCTTTAACTTGATCCCCAACTTTGTAATTGTTCACTTCTACCTGGTTCATATCTTCTGTCATTACTAACTCCTCCTTAACCCATGACTGATCAGCAAACTTCCTCTTCATCGGCCACATATTTTATTTAAAGTGGTTCAATAAAAACACTTTCCTAATAAAGATAAAAACAGTTTTTTTAGAGTAATAAGGTTATATTCCTTTTCATCCCCAATAAGGAACAATACCCTTATTTTATAAATTCTAACAAAATCAGAAAATTGTCAAGTATCATGAACTATTTATGCTCGGAAATCAATTTTCCAATTTGTTCCATGATGATTTTAGTAGCTTCATCAGCTGATATTTTCCGTTCCCGATATTCGGTAAAATTTATAGGAGGTCCGTAAACCACCTTCAAAGGACGCAAAAGTTTATATGGGCCGATAATCGCACATGGTATGATCACGGCATCAGATCGCAGTGCGAAAAATCCGGCACCAGCCAAACCTTCTCCCAATTCACCTGTCTTACTCCTGGTTCCCTCGGGAAACAGCCCAATAGCCTTGCCCTCTTTCAATAGCTTTAAACCTTTTCTAAGGGATTCCCGATCGCTATTGCCCCGCTTCACGGGAAATGCATTTACTCTGGGTAATATCCCCTTTAAAATAGGTGCTTGAAACAACTCTTCTTTCGCCATGAAATGGATGTCCCTTGGAGATGTCATGCCAACTACAGGCGGATCAAAATTATCAATGTGATTGGCACAAATCAATACTCCGCCCTTTTTAGGGATATGTTCCTTTCCAAGCGTCTTAACCCTATACGCTGGCATTAACACGGCTTTTACGACGTTTTTGCCAAATGTGTAAAAATCCAATTTCATCTTTTCCTCTCTTCTATTAAAGACATGATACTTTCTGCCACTTCTTGAATCGATAATGAAGTCGTATCAATTTCGATGGCATCCACTGCCTTTTTCAGGGGCGATACCTCGCGTTCCGAGTCCAGCTTGTCCCTTGTTGCAATTTCTTCCCTTAACTTTTCGATATCGGATGGGAAACCTTTCAATATATTTTCCTGATGTCTCCGCTGTGCCCTTTCATCTACAGAGGCGACTAGAAATACTTTTACTTCGGCGTTGGGAAGAACGTGCGTTCCGATATCCCTGCCATCCATGACCACTCCGCCATTTTCACCAAAGATTTGCTGCCTGCAAACCATTTCTTCCCGGATGCTCCGGTGCTTTGCCACCTCCGAAACAGAACCAGTCACTTCATTGTTTCTGATTTGGGCTGTCACGTCCACATTATCCACGAACACCAACTGCCCATTTTCACTTGGTCTTAATTCGATATCTGTATTGATGAGAACTTCGGATAGTGCTTGTTCATCATTCAGTCGAATCTGTTGGTTAATGGCCTTATAGGTAAGGGCCCTGTACATTGCACCTGTATCCACATATATGTAATTGAACTTTTCTGCAACAATTTTAGCAACCGTGCTTTTTCCAGCAGCAGCTGGTCCATCGATTGCAACTGATAATTTTTTTTCCATAAATCCTCCCAAGAATCCTACAATCATGCTGATTATTTAGTACCCTTATATTTTATCACATCTAGCGGGAAAATCATTAATAAAAGGGAAGTGTACGTTCAAAATCACCTAGTTCATCTCTCGATCATACATCCATCAATCATTTCCCTTTACCCAAAATCTTCATACAAAAAAAAGCGGATCACCGCTTTTACTTTGAGGTCCCATTGAATGTTTCAATGATTTTCGTATAATTATTGCTAGTGACACCTTCATACCTCGAAAGCTTGGTCAAATCAAAGATTTGATCCTCCCTGCTCAAAAGGAACTGGAAAAAAAATAAGCAGGCTAATTGGATGATTATCACTTTAATTAATAGTCTTTCAAATGTTTTCATAAGCCGCACCTTCCATACTGTTTATATTAGCAGTATGGATGGAATAGCTGTTTTTCATTCAATCATGTCAAACTTACAAGCCTTTTTTTCTTTAAATCGACCTGCTTTTCAAAAATGAATCTCATTAGTGTCTGTACTTCATTTTTAGTCAGTCCAAGAAATTGACGGACAGTAGCTTATCTCCATGCTCTTTCTCCGTTACACGAGTGACTTTACTTTTAAACGTAAATAATGGATCTCCCTGATTTTAGTGTAAGCGCCATCCACAGGTATAATTGCGAAACCGTATGTATATGAGAAAGGAAGTACACCAGGAATGTTCTGGATATATGCCATATCAGGGCTACAACCATTCGCACGTATTTGAACATATCAGGAAACAACATAACATTACCAATGAATTTTCCCATATAATTCAAAAAACATTTAATTTATTATGTCATGAAATAAAAAAAGGGAAAGTGACTGAGCACATTTCCCTAAATGAATGAAACATCCTGACAGTTTAAATTAAATTCTCGTATACGGGTTCGGAGTTCTTTAATTTTTCCACCTTTTCTTCTTGACCAGTATCTGCATTAATGAAAATACGGTAGGTATCCTCTTTAATCGTGCCGAGAAATTCATAACAAAGTACTTCTTCACCAATATCATTGATGATTAACGCCTTTCCTTCTTCCATTATTTTCACATTCAAGTTGATTTTGTCCTTAGCTTCTTTCTCGGATATTTTCGGATTTCCTATTTCCCTGGTTTTATGTGATTTTAAATACTCGTCAGCTGAAAATCCTATAACGGATCCGTCATCCAATGCGATTTTGACCTTGACTGATTCAGGATAAATTTTGACTCCATTTTCAGATGATACGAAATTAAGTAAAGCGATATTATCGTACTGAGCACTTTCAAATAATTCAAGTGAACTGAAATCATGTTCCTTTAAAAAATCTATGGCTTTTGTATTGGCTTGATTCAAATCAATATTTGTTTTGTTCACGTCCCTATTATTGATATACCAAATAGGGTAACCGCCTTTTTTTGTTAAATCCATATTTAATTCGGTACCGGAGTCCTTATCGAGGATGCTCACACTATAAAATCCATAATTGGAACCTTTGCCGTTTTCTTCAACATTCACCTTCAAATTTTTGCTTTTTGAATGAGCATAGCTTTTTGCTGTCGCAATCGCTTCTTGTTTTGTAATCGTTGCACCTTGCAAATTTTTGAAGTTTTCATCCTTCTGTGGTGCAGTAGTAAACGTCGGATTCATCTCATTTGTTTCCCCATATCCAGAAACTTTTTTCTCTACAGTTTTTAATCCGTCGATGATCGTGTTATCTGAATTTTCTTTTCCAGATGCAAGAGCCATTTCGACATCCATCCATCTTAAATTGTTTTTAAGGACTAGATATTGGACTCTTCTTAACTCGTCCTGGATGTCCCCTGCCTGCGTGTACAAGGATTGCAAAGTCGAATATTCCTGATCATTCAATGGTTCTTTTTCAAGGTCACGTACAGCTGTTTTATAACTGAAGTCCGCAATTTTTGATAAAAATTCTTCTGTCTTATTAAAAGGAAGCAAGGTCAATGGCAATTGCCCTACATCACTTTGGGCTTCGGAAGTGATACGCCAAACATCTGTTAAAGCTGGACTTAATGAATATCTTGAATTCATCGCCAAAGTACCGCCGACCTTATCGTGCAATAAATCTACTTGGTAGCTTAAATCATGAAAGGCTCGCTGATACGTATTTTCCGCGTTGATTAATATGGCATTTTTTTCCTTATGTTCTTGATAGCCCCAGAATGCAGTTCCTGCAACAACTACAACAAGCAGGGCAATCACTATATTCCTGATCATTTTCCTTCACCTCTTTACTTACAAAAGATATGTTTTCCGATTCTTTTAATTTGTTGTCTTGACCAGATCCATTTACTTGTTGCCGTATCGGGATTAAAGTAATATTCTGCATTACTGCTTGGATCCCAACCATTGATGGCATCCACCACGGCTTCTTTTGCCCTTTCGTTTGGAGTCAGCCAAATCTGTCCATCCGCAACAGCCGTAAAGGCCCCAGGTTCAAAAATTACTCCTGAAATCGTATTCGGGAAAGCTGCACTTTCCACCCTATTCAGTATTACTGCTGCAACAGCAACCTGACCTGCATATGGCTCCCCTCGTGCCTCTCCATAAACGGCATTGGCCATCAGCTGTATATCGTTTTGAGAATATCCTCCCGGAAGATTGGCTGATGTCGCCGTTTTGGAAGGGGCATTTCCGGAAGTGGCATTGCCTCCACCTGACTTGGATCCATTTGCATTTCTTTTCACTTTCACCTGTTTTTCAATGGGAACCCCCCCATAATAGGTGAACTCGTTCCCTTTATTGATCTGTTCGTGAACAAATTTTTTATTGAAGTTAGAGGCATTGGTCAACTTCTGTTTTGTTGAAGTTCCTGCTAAACCATCGATAGGAAGCCCGAAATCTTGTTGAAAGTTTCGAAGTGCCCAATAAGTTCCCCATCCATAGGCTCCATCAATCTTTCCATTATAGTAACCGATGTTTTGTAATCGTGCCTGCATTTCAATTACATCATCACCAACCGCACCTTTTTGAATGACTTGGCTCGAAAAGGCATTTGTTTTTGTTTCCGGGTAAATTCCGAAACAAATAGTTATACACGAAAACAGCAATAGCCATTTCCATTTTGACGAAATTCCTTTCATCAAAAACACTCCTCTTTTTCTTGAATTAATGTAATACTATTTTCTTCTTAACTGGCTTTTTTATTCCATACCATAAAAAAACGGAGCGGGCAAAATATGCCAGCACTCCGTTTTCGAAGTATTTATCATTTGCTAATAAAATGTTTTTGAGAAAGTTTTTCTGCGTGAAAGTCAGACAACAAACGTGCTTTTTTTACTTTTTTCATACCTAACCACCATAGGTAAATCATAAATGGCATAATGAAGTATACCCAAAATTTTTGGGAAACTAAAATATAGTCATAAACCCCATGTAAAGCAATTGGGATGACCAATGCCAATAATAAATAGAACCTATTATTCGAAGCTGAAAATTTCGCCTTGCCCAAATAATACCCCATGAGCACACCGAACAAAGCATGACTGGATACAGGGAGAACCGCCCTGAGAAAAGCATGTTCCACCCCGTTGGCCAGCAGGTATAAAATATTCTCCATCGTAGCGAATCCAAGGGAGACTGCAGCGCCGTACACGATTCCATCATATGGCTCATCGAATGCTACGTGCTGATAAATAACATAAATGAGAATGAACCACTTGAAGAATTCCTCAAGCAGTGCAGCCCATAAAAATGCATTAGCTAAGTCGGTATTCAAGATATGTTCCGTTTCGAGCACATACTGTATGAACATTATCGGCAAAACCAGAAAGACACCGAATAAAAATGTTTTGACAACAACCGATATAGGCTCGGTTTCATATTGATCTTTCAAATAGAAATAGCTAAGTAGCGCCAACCCTGGCGCAATAGCCGCTGACAACATGACCAGCATTAGCTGACCCTCTTTTCCTCTTCTTTTCCTTAATCGTACCACGGAATGAAGAAAAACTGAATCCAAGAATCAAGTCTTCCAGCATTTATTTACTTAAAGAAGGTTTCATCTACAGAGTTTTCGCTTGCCAGCACGACAGCTAACTTAATTCTAGCCTTTTTGCTGTCATAATCAGCACCTAATATCACGCCGCGCTGTTTTAAATCAAATGCGCTGCCTACATAATCATATGCCGGGTAAACTTTACCTTCTTCGGCACTTGTTGTCATGACGACCGTAATGCCATTATCGATAACATTTTGTATGGAAGTTACCATTTCAGGGGTGCCTTGTCCCCTTCCTACACCCTCGAGCACGATGCCTTTTGCACCATTTGCAACCGCTGCATCAATAAAGATGCCATCAGCACCTGTGTGGCACTTGATGATATCCACTCTGGGAATGCAATTCTGAATCTCATAATACTCCCTATGTAAAGGTTTTTGATAAATGCTTACGACATCATTATCAATTATCCCCAAATATCCATATCCAAAGGATTCGAATCCCTGCAAATTGGAAGCATGGACTTTTTTAACATACTTTGCTGAATAGATCCGCTCATTAAAAACGACAACTACGCCAACATCCCTAAGCAAATCACTCGCAGCGCATAATATTGAATTCCTTAGATTGGAATATACATCGGTTCCCACGTCATGGGGAGACCGCTGGGAGCCGGTTAATACAATTGGACGTTGATCCTTATTCGTGACATCAAGGAAGTAAGCCGTTTCCTCTAGTGTGTCCGTACCGTGGGTCACAACGATTCCCGTAACTTCCGGATCTTCCAATTCCTTATGAATGGCTAATTTAAGCTGTTGCATTTTCTCAAAGGACATGGACATGCTTGAAATCTGGAAAACATCCACCACTTTAACCTCGATATCGTTGGGTAATTCGCAAAGTGATGCCAACTCCTGGCCAGTCAATGCACCTGAGGCCAACATACCATTAATGGTTTCTTTACTGGCAATAGTCCCGCCTGTCGTTATCAATGTTATTTTATCCATATTTACCCATCTCCTTTTCATTCCATTCACTTTTCTTTAACAGCCAAATGATAGGCAATCAAACCACCATGGAACCTGCCATTTTCAATGAAGATTTCGTTCGCATTATTTCCTGCTGCCAGAACTCCTGCAATATAAAGGCCCTTAACGTTCGTTTCCATCGTTTCCTCGTTATATTCGGGCCTTCCAGTCTCCTTATCAATATTTATGCCCATTGAAGCTAAAAAGGTATGATCAGGATGGTAGCCAGTCATGGCAAACACAAAATCATTTTTAACAACTTTTTCCTCTTCACCTACATGATATATGACACTATCTTCAGTTATCTTATCAACATTCGCATTAAACTCCATCTTGATCGTTCCATTGCGGACTAATGATTCAAATTCCGGAAGAATCCATGGTTTGACTTTTGAAGAGTAATCCGATCCTCTATAAAGGACTGTAACTCTTGCGCCTGATTTGACCAATTCCAGTGCCGCATCCACACTTGAGTTTTTACCACCGATGACTGCAACATCACAATTAAAGTAGGGGTGGCCCTCCTTGAAGTAATGAAACACTTTAGGAAGCTGTTCGCCTGGAATGCACATATAGTTAGGATGATCATAATATCCGGTCGATACGATCACATGTAGAGCAGTATAGTCACCTTTTGATGTCTTGACCAAAAATTTCCCATCTTCACGTTTTTCCACTTTTTCTACTTTTTCAAATTTATTGATCCGCAATTCTTTCCTTCTGACCACTTCCCTATAATAGGCTAGCGCCTGATTACGGACCGGTTTACGATTTTCGATAATAAAAGCGGTATCACCAATCTCCAGTTTTTCACTTGAACTGAAAAATGTTTGGTGAGTTGGATACCGGTAAATGGAATCCACCACATTACCTTTTTCAATGATCAGGGACTGTATTCCCACTTCTTTAAGAGCGATAGCAGCAGCCAATCCACAAGGCCCCCCGCCTATGATAATGACTTCTTCAACATTCATCTATACTCCACTGCCTTTCCATTCACTATATAATTCGTTCGTCTAAAAATAAAAACTCCTATCAATACATGATAGGAGTTTTTACAAATCATTTCAATGATAAAGCAATGAACATGATTTTAATTATAATCAATACATGATCTGAATCTTTTAGATCCAACCACGGAAGCGTGAAGCTTCAGCCATTTTTCTTACACCGATCATATAAGCCGCAAGACGCATATCAACACGTCTGGATTGTGCAAGTTCATATATATTATTAAAAGATTTGACAAGGATTTTTTCCAGCTTTTCGTCCACTTCTTCTTCAGACCAGTAATATCCTTGATTATTTTGTACCCATTCGAAGTAGGAAACCGTTACTCCACCAGCAGAAGCAAGAACATCAGGAACAAGAAGGATTCCACGATCCGTTAGGATTTGTGTCGCTTCAATTGTTGTAGGTCCGTTTGCTGCCTCGACAACGATCGATGCTTTGATATTAGCAGCATTTTCTTCAGTGATTTGGTTTTCAATTGCAGCCGGAACTAAAATATCACAATCTAATTCAAGCAGTTCCTTATTTGAAATTGTGCTTTTAAACAATTTCGTAACGGTTCCGAAACTATCTCTCCGATCGAGAAGATAATCGATATCCAAGCCTTCAGGATCATGAAGAGCACCATATGCATCTGAAATCCCAATAACTTTAGCACCTGCATCATGCATGAATTTAGCTAAGAAACTACCTGCGTTACCAAAACCTTGAATGACGACACGTGCACCTTTAATATCAATGCCGCGTTTCTTGGCAGCTTCATTGATACAAATCGTTACACCCTTGGCAGTGGCTGATTCACGGCCATGAGAACCACCAAGTACAAGCGGTTTACCCGTAATGAATCCTGGTGAGTTGAATTCATCCATACGGCTGTATTCATCCATCATCCAAGCCATGATCTGAGAATTTGTAAATACATCAGGTGCCGGGATATCTTTAGTCGGCCCAACGATTTGACTAATTGCGCGAACATAGCCACGGCTTAGCCTTTCCAGCTCACGGAAGGACATATTACGAGGATCACAAACGATACCGCCTTTACCCCCGCCATATGGTAAATCAACGATTCCGCATTTCAAACTCATCCAAATGGATAATGCCTTCACTTCACGTTCCGTTACATTTGGGTGAAAACGGATACCACCTTTTGTAGGCCCAACAGCATCGTTATGCTGTGCACGGTAACCAGTGAAAATTTTAACTGATCCATCATCCATGCGGATTGGCATCTTCACCGTTAATAAACGCAATGGTTCCTTCAAAAGCTCATAAACTTCTTCCGGGTAACCCAGCTTATCTAAAGCTTTATGTATTACTGTTTGGGTAGACCTCAGTACGTCGTGTTTTTCCTCTTCATTTACATGGCTATTGCCTTTTGCCGATTCCATTAAAAGTACCTCCTAGAAAATCTCATCCATATATCAAATTATAATCTTCAAATAGTCCTCTTCATGTGCTAGTATACACCTTCGTTATATTTATGCAAGAGTTAAAATGGGAATTTAAAAGTTGGAAATATTCTAAAAATGAAAACGTTATCATATCAACTGTTTTCTTACCCTTTTATCATATATTTTCTTCTGCAGGAAAGGTGAGACAAGTAAGGCAACCCGCATTGATTTTCCATTATGTGGCTGCCTTGTCTCTTTCGGTTTACATCTAACTAAAGTGTGAGATCAAAACATGTATCGCTTCATTTTCGATTATACATGTTCCATATTCATTGATGCGGCAGAGTGTCAGTGTTGATGCATGGCCATACTCAGCCGCTAAAGAGATGATCGTGTCATATGTCGCGTCTATAATATTTTCGATAAGTAAATAGTATCTTCCCTCATAATGATAAAGATTACTCTTTATCAAACCTTGAAAAGACAATCTTTGAGATAATTGGACGATATCTTCAAAATCATCGAAAACATACAGAATATGGGGATGGTCATCAATTTTCACCTGTAAATCCAAAAATTCCTCTTCGTCTGTCAATAACTCCTCTTCTTCCTTCGTTACAATAATTATTAACCCTTGAGCAGGCAGGGAAAAAATTTCGATTGCAATGGAACCACTCATTTTAAAGCTGAGTTCTTCGCACGCTTCTTCGACCATATCCTGAAATAACTTGTGGACCTTTAAGGAATTCCCTAAAATATCTTCTTTTGTTATACCTCTATCAATCAAATCATCAAGGGTCAAAAAAATCTTGATTTTATTATTAGTTAATCGCTCCAGCTTCATAAAAAAATGCCCCCTGGTTACCATCTTCATACATCATATGAAGCCTTGGTCTTAGAGTGCATATCCATTATTTCTCCAAAGCCTGCCGCTAACCTTTCAGCCATTCCTCCCATTCCGATTGTGTATCCCCCATTAAAACTCCGCTGAAGGAAGTACGGATTTCTTCGGATACAAGGCTCAGCGCCGCACCCCCAAGACCCACCTTCAAATCCGGAAAATCCTTTATTAAGGCTTCAACCAGCCTGAATGTTCCATCGAGATTCTCTATCAGTGAACATGACATGAATAAGTATGAGGGCCTTATGATGTTTAAAACAGTAAAAAGATCCTTATCGACGATGGATTCTCCCAAATAAATGGTTTCATATCCTTTCCGTTTCAAAAAAACGGTAAAGACCAACAGTCCGAATTCATGTTTTTCACCAGGGGCACAAACGGTAAGGGCTTTCGGAAGAAAACCGTTAGTCGGAATCGTATGCATGACTGAACTGATCCTGGATTTTAGGATGTTCGAAGCAAAGTGTTCATGGGCGGAAGTAATTTCTCCCCTTTCCCACTTATCCCCTACCTGAACCAATATGGAACCGAGTATATCAACTATGGTATGTTCGAGTGTATACATACTGAATGCTTGGCTTATCAGCATGTGTGCTTTATTTTCATTGAAATTCAATAGGGCCTCGATTAATTGATCCGATAACTTAATCGTTTGTTCGTCCTTACGGGTCATTTCAGGAACTTCAGTCGCTAGAGTGCCAGTACTTTCAAGAAGTGAAACGGCCTGGCTGATTGTGAAACCTTGCTCTGTTTTATTGATGAGCCATTTTAGGATTTGCAAATGTTTTTCTGTATACAGCCTGTGCCCTGATTCATTCCTGACAGGTTCGATAAATTTATAGCGCCTTTCCCATGCCCTCAAGGTTCCCGGCTGAATGTCTAGCAGTTTTGAAACTGCCTTTATATTATATTTACCTTCTTGCATGGTTTTACAAGGCCTCCAATAACTGTACGTTCATTTGTTGAAATTATAGTTGATTATTTTAAGTCTGTAAAATCCAGATATGCTAGATTAAAAGCAGCTTAATAGGTCTTCTCCACCGCAACGCCCACCTCCGTGCTCGTCCCCCTTTTCAGGTTGAATAGATGCGTTTCCGGCTTAGCCTCAAGCCTTAAAGGGACTGTGCTTGTCCCATAACCATTACTCGTCATAAACAAACACTCCCCCTCCTTTTTAATGCTGCCTATCTTATAGGGCCCTAATCCGAATATGCGGATCTGTCCGCCATGCGTGTGACCGGACAGGACGAGACCTATCTGGTGTTCCGGAATCAATTGTTTCATTATCAAAGGGTTATGACTCACCAAAATTCGAAAAGCCTCATTCCCGCAATCCGACAGAGCAAGGTCAAGCCTATCTCGTTCCTCCGTTATATCATCAATGCCCAGAAGAGCGATTTTGCTGCCATTTTGAGACTCAAAAGAAACAGCTGTATTATCAAGCATTTTTACTCCATGCTTCAGAAGAGTTGCATCAAGCTCATGGAAATCCCCTTCATAATCATTATTTCCCCAAACAAAATAAAGGGGACCAAGTTCTTTTAATTTTAATATATTTTTTTCCACACGTTCTATGGGGACCCCTCTTTCCCTTATGTCCCCGCCTATGATTACCAAATCTGCCTTGTCACGGGCACCCTCAATTAATTTATCCGATATGATCCGTCGATGAAGATCGGATATGAAGAAAATCCGCATATCGCCAAACCCTTCAGGAAAGTCTTTGAAATATAAATCTTGAAAAATCAGCCTATTTTGCTTAGCCGTACGCCACATATAAATGATCGTGGCAACTATCAGTAAAATGATGACTAATAGTAATCCAGATACCAATAACATCCTTTGTTAAACCTTCTTTCCATCCTAATCCCAAGAGTTACCTTCATATAACCATAAAACAAAATTACTCGCAATCAAATATGATTTTTAACGTGATCATTCATTTATTTTCATGATATAAGTTAATATCATAATTTTTTTTCATCATTTCAAATACTTTATGTCGATTTTTCCATTCTTCCTCTTTTTCCCATAACTGCTTGCTTTTATTAATAATTTCGCAGCGAAGAAGCTGAAACTCCTTTTCTGCTTTATCAAGCTTTTTTTTAATTAATACCATATATCCATATAGGCCAATGGCGGCCGCCAAAAAAAGGAAATGGCTAAAATGGTCGACGAAAACACTAAACATACTAAAAAAGGAATAGGAATAAGGTACAACGATATAAAAATAAAGATACACAAAAAAAAGGGCAGCAACAATCATGGTTGCCCACAAGCTTTGAAGATGCTTCTTTTTAAGAGCCTCGAACTTTTTTTTTCGACCCACAACATTCTGAAGCATTTGTTTTGTTGCTTGATCCGTTTTTTCATCCAATAAAATGATTGTCGATTCCATCGCATTTCCTCCTCTACTCTTACAAATCATGATATGAAGCTGTCCAGGAAAAAATGATAAAGTACCTGTCAAGTTTATATACTAAAAACAAGCCAAACATTTAACAAAAACACCCTGCCTCTAAAGACAGGGTGCCATCATTATTTCTTGATCGGTATTTTTAACACCTGACCCTTGGAGATTTCATTGCCATTCAGCCCATTCCACTCCCTGATAAGGGCAATGCCTTCCTGTGATTTGTAGTAGTTCATGGAAATGCGGAATAATGTTTCCTCACCTTGTACAGTATGTAAGAGAACCTTGTAATCATCTTTATTCGGTTTCGCGTCTTGAACGCGTTCGGCTGCCACTTTCTTTTCGGCTGCTTCCCTCTTTGCTTTTTCATCAGCTATTTGCTGTGCTTTTGCTTTTTCGTCAGCTATTTGCTGTGCTTTTGCCTTTTCTTCTGCTACTTGCTGTGCTTTTGCCTTTTCTTCTGCTACTTGCTGCGCTTTTGCCTTTTCTTCTGCCTTTTTCTTTGCTTGCTCCTCTTTTGCGACTTTCCGCTTTTCTTCTTCCTCTGCTTTAGCTTTAGCTTCTTCTTTTTCTTCTTTTTCTTTTTTTTCTTTCTCCGCTTCAGCCTTTGCCGACGCTTTCTCTTTCTTTTCCTTTAAATCAGCTGCAGTTGCTGTAGTTGGAATCGTTTCTTTATCCTCGTCTCCCTTGTTTTCATCAATGACGACTTGGTCACTTTTTGTATCATGTACAGGTCTATGCTGAAGATATGTATAAAGGCTGTAAAATCCAATTGGAAGCAAAATAAAAAATAACGCTAATAATTGTATCATTGGAAACTTAATCTTCACTTTACTTTTTTTCTTTTTATTCTGGTGGACTTTACTGCGCTTGGGCAATGATGACTTAGCCTTCTGACGTTCAATTCGCGAACGAAGTTCACCAGCCTGGTCGTTTTCTTTTTCATTCTTTTGGACTCGGCTCATTCAAGTCACCCCCTTTCTTGCTCAACCCTCTTTGCTTTTTGCTCCTGATTAGAACACCAAGGATAAAGTCAATCAAAAAGTGGGCCGTAATCGTCACGATGATATTATTAGTCATTTCAAATAGAAAACCGATAAAGAAGCTCAAAACCAAAACATTTAAAAATAAAAACCAATTAAAAAGGTAACGATAATGAACGGCTGCAAAAATCAGGCTCGTCCATAGCAATCCAAAATGTGTTTGCAACACTCCACGAAATAATAATTCTTCGCTTATAGCTACCACTAAAGCAACGACAAAAATCATCTGGTATGACAAGTTACTGAAAATGCGTTCGTTAATACCACCATCATCCTGATAGGAAGATGGTGTCACTCTCATCAATAAAATGTCAAATAACAAGACAATGACTCCAGCGGGAATTCCAATCAGCAAAATATTCAGGTCATCAAAGATAAATAAGTCGAAAAAAGCAGAACGGTCCTCAAATAAAATAATACCTAAAAAAGCGGCTAACGTTAAGAGAATAATTTGTGTAAGAAACAAATTATATAGCAACTGCTTGTCTGTTAGTTGTTTAATTAATTCAGCTTGCTTATTTTTCATTCCCATTTTCCTTCTTTAATAAGATTAAAGCCAATTCATTTTTCCACGTGGAAAAGGGATTAACTGGATCAACCTTAACTTCCGGCCATACATCAGCCATTTTTTCGGCATCCATCCCACAGATATCACAGCAAATGGGGTTCACTACTCGCTGCTTTTCTTCAAAGTAGTGCAGTATCCCTATACGGCGACATTCACGTGCATATAACCAATGAAGGAATTTATGCAGCTTTTCTTGATTACCGGATTTCCTCTTTTGGCAATACTCTTTCATTTCTGACATTTGGTCTAAAGGATTTTTAGTTCCATTAATCAGCTGGGTAAAAAAACGAAGTTGGATATCATTCAAAGAAAAAGATTGAGACAGCTGTTCTTTTTCTGATAGGGTGAAATTCGCCAAACCCTTTTGTGAAGCATTAAGGAAAGAACAAACACCCTCGATTTGCATATCCGTAGGTAACTGTTGTTCCATCAAATGCAAGGGAAGCCCTTCATCCCCTTCGCAATATAATAAGACAGCGACACTTTGCTTCCGATCTCGTCCCGCCCTGCCTATCTCCTGAAGATATGCTTCCATCGTGGATGGCATATGAAAATGGATAACGTATCTGACATCCGATTTATTTACACCCATGCCAAAAGCACTTGTTGCACATATAATTTTCAACTGACCAGAAATGAATTGCTGCTGAATGAGCATCCTTTGTTCCTGTTCCATGCCACCGTGATAATAATTGACACTGTCAATCCCGTTTTCCTGTAAAAACCCAGTGACCGATTCCGCAACCTTTTTAGATGAAAAATAAATAATACCGCTCCCTGTAAATTTCCTTACAAGCTCCAGTACACGGGATAGCTTTTCATCGTAACTGATCAGGCGCTCGACAATTATTGCAATATTTTCTCGATCAACAGATGAGACGATTTCTTCGGCTTGACCAATTTCGAGTTTACTTACGATGTCCCTTCGGACTTCAGTGGTTGCAGTTGCTGTCAGGGCAAGCGTCAACGGATTGTTCAACTCACGCCTCACTTCTCCTAAATTCAAATAATCCGGACGGAAATCGTAACCCCATTGTGAGATACAGTGTGCTTCATCTATGACGAACAAACCGATTTCTATCGATTTCAAGGATTTTAGTACACTCTCAAGACTTAGCATTTCAGGAGATAAAAAGATAAAACGATACCTATGTAAACGATCGAGAGCTTTCCTTTTTTGATTTAGCGTCAAAAAAGAATTGAGGGTCAATACGCTTTTTTCGCCACTCATCTTTAGCTGATCTGCCTGATCCTGCATTAATGATAATAATGGGGAGACAATTAGGACAGTCTTATTTAAAAGGTAAGCCGGCAGCTGATAACACAATGATTTACCGGATCCGGTAGGTAGCATCGCTAATGTATGACGTCCGGACATCAATGATTCGATCACTTCTTTTTGTCCAGGACGAAATTCATCAAATCCAAATTTTTCTTTTAGGACACGTTCTATATTCATCATCCATCACCTATTTTCGCAAGTACAAGCCTGATCTGGAAAAAGCTTATCTGTTTATTATCGACCATCTGCTTGATGGCCTTAAGCTTTTTCGTACCAAGTTCATTAATAGCGGCTGCAATTTCCCTCTCATCGTCGAGAGACACATAATCGGCAATCGGAAAACTTTTATCCGATAGGACAATTTCGACTAGGTGATCCTCAATGGTGTTGACTTTCAATCGGCGGACCTCAGCTATTTCCCCAAGGTTTTTCCCTTCTTGGATGTATCGTAAAGTAGTTTGTGTAGATTGTGTCAAATGAGGATTTTCACCCCTTTGCCAATCATAGATCAACGTTGACAAAAGGGGGTAATCCGTTCCCGTTTCCATTTCAGAAAGCATTTGATGCAACGAGTCAAGGAAAGTAAAGCGGATAAACTCTTCTTCTAGATCTTTCCTTTTTGCAATCTGTTCAAACGTAAGCCCAATCCTGTTTGTCCCAGTTAATTTCATAATGAAAACATCTCGTTTCAAATCACTTTGACTTTCTAAAAGGGATATCAGTTCTTCATATAGATGTTGCGCAATCAACTCTCGGTCCTGACGATTGGCATGTAAAAATTCCTTTACGAAAAATTGGATTTTGGGATTTCTTTGTATCGGATAAAAACGTCTTTCATTGTGGACAATATGGGATATGGTTTGAATGAGTAAGTTTAACCTTCCCCAGAAAACCGGGGTGATATTGTGATACTTCCAACCATTTATAAAATTCGGAAAAGGATTATTATTGAAGTAATCGACTAACATCCCCTCACCTTGCATACTAATTTCAAATGCATCTGATTTATCCGTTAGATTTATGTATTCATGGTCAAGGAACTGTTCAATGTTTTGATTTAACTGCTGACGGGTAAATCGTGGTATTGTCCCAAATATATTCGTCAACCCGAATAAATGGGCATCCTGGATTGTTTGTGACGACTTCTTCCCCTGAAGCATATGGTATATAGCATAAATGGAACGTTCACCTTGAAATTTTTTTATCGCATATAGAATGATTGCCTGTAGATAATTATTCATGGGACTCACATCCTTGTTTCATTTATCCAATAAACCTATTGTAACAAAAAACTGCAAAAACCGCCGTTATTATTGATGAATACAAGGAAAATTATGTGACTAAATGACGAATCATGGAAAGGGCCATGTTAATTATTTCGATGATTTTCGTTGACATCCTGCTACATGATAGTTATTATCAATACAATTTCTATTGAAAAGTTTGGCATTCGGTCTTACAATAAGAAAGAGATAATAATCTGAAATAAAAAGATTATCAGTTGTCTATCAACTTAGGAGGGGTTATATTCATGGCTAAATTTACTATTGTGGATAAAGAAACATGCATCGCTTGTGGCGCTTGCGGAGCAGCAGCACCAGATATATATGATTATGATGACGAAGGGATTGCATTTGTTACCCTTGACGATAACGAGGGAATCGTTGAAATTCCAGATGTACTTATAGATGACATGATGGATGCATTTGAAGGATGTCCAACGGATTCTATTAAAGTTGCTGATGAGGCATTTGACGGGGATGCACTAAAATTCGAATAAAGGTACAAGCCATTTTCAATCGGGAATGGCTTTTTTTTTGGACAATTTCATTGCATCTTCCCCTGCCAAATTAAACGGACATAAAAAACAACCGAATTTGGATATCGGTTGTTTTTATGTTTCTATCGTAAATGCCATTAAGCATTTTTATATAATGTTTGCTTATTGATCCATGCCTGTAATTTAATGAACAACAACATGAATACAGATGTTATAAGCACGCCTTTAATTACATTGAAAGGCAAGATTGCCGTCGTGATTAACTTTCTTGATTCGGGTGCCGACATTGCATCCCATCCCATAAAGAAGGTATAAGCCGGTAAAAAGACATAATAGTTTAAAACACTCATAAATACTGCCATGGAAACTGTTCCCGCAAGTAAAGCGAACGTCATCCCTTTTTTTGAATTGATTTTCTGAAATACATAATAAGTTGGCAAGACAAACAGTATTCCGGCTATAAAGTTAGCAATATGCCCCACAGGTACAGCTGTCAAGGTCCCTGTCATGACTAAATCCAATAGGTTTTTAAGGAATTCAACTAGAATTCCTGCCATAGGACCAAAAATCAATGCCGCCATCAATGCTGGTATGTCGCTAAAATCAACATTCAGAAAAGGTGGAAATCCTGGAAACGGAAAATTCAAAAGCATCAATAAATAAGAAATGCTTCCCATCATTGCCAGCGTGACCGTTTTTTTCACTTTATTCTTTTTCATAGTTCTCTCTCCTTCTTTTCCGATCTACCTGAAAAGAGGTTAGTGTTCCTTAATGATGTCGATGCTCAATAAAAAAACCTTTAATTCCAATAGAATTAAAGGGATAAATTAAAGGTTACATCAAACAAACGTATCAGCAAATGACTGTTGAAACGCACTCAGGAACCTCCATCTTCTCCCATCCAGACTATACTGTCGGCTTTGGAATCACACCAAATCCTGCCCCGTAAGGCTCGCGGGCTTAGAAGGAGAACTTCCTTCATCACCGCCGGTGGGGAATTGCACCCCGCCCCGAAGATAGACCTATAAATTTTTTAGTTTCCTTTCGTTTCCGAAAGGTGCGTTAAGTAGCTTTGTATCAGCAGTTTATTCGTATAGGCGATTTAATGTGTTTCCACTAATCCCCTTTGAAAACCCGCTTTTCCAACCAAGTTTCCTACCAAAAACCTACCGTTTCTCCACCACTTAATTTATTTGATTTTATCATGCAAATTTAAAAAAGCAAGAAATAAATTTCCGCCTTTAACCTTTGGTTTTAATTTAAGGATAATTTATCCAACGGATTTTAGTGTATGTTTTTTCAGCAATAGGTAATTGGAATTTAAAACAATACACGTTGCAATCAGTCAAATTTTCCGATTCCTCCTGCATGTATCTTTCTTTGATCAGAGGCCTTTTCTCTTAGGCAAACGGCTGACAACGCGTTTTAATCGCTCCAGAAGTTTTTTCTGTTTATCCTGTTGATCCGCATTATAAATCGCTATACTTCCTGTCTGGCCGCCAATTGATTAGTGGGACCAAAGATCTTACATTTCTCTTACGCAATGCCATGAGTTCACCTTGCCGCATTCGAAGCCAATATGAAGATCAGCTTGTTACGGTACTCAAATCCGCTAAGATTTACTTACTTTATCTTTGGTCCAGTAATCCACTTTGGGCTTACCAGAGCGTGGTTTTGAGCTTTTATCCAACAGGAAAAAAGGATTCTTTAGTATTCAGCTGAATCGTCAGAAGAGCAGAGGTCATAGTACTTGTCTACTCGAGAAGATAAGGAAGGTCCGAAAAGTATTTTTTCTCTGTTAAATACAGTTAGGATGAATATCTATCGTCATGGTGAATGTCCATTTATAGATTAAAAGGTTTAAAACAATAATTGGATATACAAAATGATAATTCGGAATAATGTAAATAATTTTTCTTTTTTAAGCAATCGATGAGGAAGCCATTATTATGGCGGCCTTCCACACACGATCAGGATGATAATTATTGTTTTAAGCGCTTACATCCATTTAAGTCAAATTGACATAATTACCATTTCAATTGTAAAATTAACTGAAATTTAAGATAATTACTCTCCCCTAGGAAGGTGTTTAGCATGTATCGGATTTTAGTGGCAGATGCCATCAAACCAGAAGGACTCGGACCGCTATCAGAGGCATCCCATATTCTTCTTATTCAGAAGACAGTAGAGGAAGCGGCAAATGAACTTGATCGGATTGATGCAATACTTGTAAGAAGTGCAACGAAGGTAACGGAAGATTTAATGAACCGTATGCCGCAGTTGAAAATCATAGCACGCGCTGGTGTCGGCGTCGATAACATAGACATCCCCGCAGCGACAAAACGCGGGATTGTCGTGGTTAATGCACCCGACGGAAATACCATTTCAACAGCAGAACATACATTTGCGATGATGGCTTCCATGATGCGCCACATTCCGCAAGCTTATGCTTCATTAAAGAATGGGGAGTGGAAACGTTCTTCATATACAGGAACGGAACTTCGCGGTAAAACATTGGGTATAGTCGGCTTTGGACGTATCGGAGGGGAAATTGCCAAACGTGCTAAAGTGTTTGGTATGGATGTCATTGTCTACGATCCGTTCCTTACTGCCGATCGTGCAAAGAAAATGTCCGTTACATCCCTGCCCTTAGATGAATTGCTTCCTAAAGCAGACATCATTACTGTGCATACTCCCCTAACGAATGAAACCAGAGGATTGATCAATAAAGAAAAACTGCTTACCTGTAAAAAAGGCATATATGTACTGAACTGCGCCCGTGGCGGTATTCTGGATGAAGATGACTTATATGAAGCGATAGTTGAAGGACATGTTGCGGGAGCGGCACTGGACGTTTTCGTCGAAGAACCTCCACTTGGCCATAAACTGCTTGAACTGGATAGCGTCATAGCTACACCTCATCTAGGTGCATCTACGAAAGAGGCCCAATTAAATGTGGCCGTACAGGTTGCCCAAGAAGTATTGACCTATTTCGAAGGAAATCCAGTCTCAAGTTCCATCAACCTTCCAGCCATTTCTAAAGAAGTCTTTGAAAAGGTACAACCATTCTATCAACTTGTTCAGCAAATGGGATCCATTGCTTCTCAGTGCATGAAAGAAGGAATTCAGGAAATCTCCGTTACGTATGCTGGAGAATCATTGGACTTCGATACAGCGATTCTGACAAAAAGTCTGATCTCAGGTTTCTTCAAATCAAGAGTTGATGCAGCCGTCAATGAAGTGAATGCCCTGCTGATCGCAAAAGAGCGTGGCATCACAGTTGGTGAAAAAATCTCTACGGACTCTTTAGGGTACTCTAACTTGATCAGCCTTAAAGTAAAAGGTGACAACCGTGAATTAACAATCAGTGGAACTTATATCGAAAATTACGGTTCTCGAATTGTTAGTTTGAATGATTTCAAAATCGACTTTCATCCGGAATCGAATTTACTTTATATCCAGCATACCGATAAACCTGGTGTTATTGGTAACGTAGGTAAGATCCTTGGTGACCACGGAGTGAATATCGCCACAATGCAGGTAGGTCGTAAAAAAGCTGGCGGGGAAGCCATCATGGTTCTGAGCTTTGATGAACCCTTAGAAGACAACATGAAACAATTTTTAATGGAAATAGATGATATTACGTTCATGGCCCGTATTTCATTATAAGAAGAAAAAAAGTGCCTTCATGCGCGGGCACTTTTCTTTTAGGGTGTTTATTATGTACGTTCTTTTCAGCACCATTACATGTACTTCTCCCCATCATTTAGCCTAACTCCCTGCATCAATTGACTTGGTTCGGTGCTTTGGGCACCACTATGTCTTCAGTTAAATTCAGCTGGCCTACCTCTTCAATAGGAGCATTTTCAAATTTCACTTTTTCAAAACCAAAATCCTTAGCAATGAAGAGAATGGCTTCTAAAGCTTGAAGGGATTCCTTGCTATTTTCAATAGCAGCTTGATCTGATAGATTAATGATCACAAGATCTCCTTTTGAACGTATACTTTCCCAATTCAGGTCATCCGGGATTGCAGGTGATATTCCCTCAATGTCCGGCTTCCCTTTTCCAGCTTGAAGCGCCTCTTCGAAGTCCTGATAATCCAGATTGCTTGGAACAAGAAACCTTGGAGAGGATTCATCTCTTTGGTAAAGAAGGTATGTGCGTTTTTTTTGATGAGGAATATCCGCCTCCTTTAAAAATCCTGCATGTGCAAACATTGCACCTTGCTTACCACCTGTAGAAAAAGTCATCTTCTCTATATTATTATAGGAAAGCGTTTCTTCCATCGAGTGGAGAAAAAGTGTATCATCATCCAATAGCCGGCTGTTTTTTCGAAAGTCAATATGAGCAGTGGTCATATCTTTTCCTTGGCTAATCTTTATATCAAGCGGAAAGTAGTCAAATAGCCCATATTGCTCTTCATCGATATCGGACATTTGGTTAACTAACCGATTCAGTGTATTCGATTCGTCATTATGTTTGAGTTTTATTGAGATGGGAACGATGAAATTCATTTGATCATCCGGTATACCCATGGTAATGAACGAAGCATTTTTCAGGTCGTCTTGATAAATCGCATGTACAAAAGTTTTTTCCTTTTCACCTTTTAATGGTTCTATTTCTGAAACCCCGTCGTTAGATTCAATTTCCACTCGCTTACCCAAAAACTCTTGATTATCCTGTTTATCTTCTGATGTATCTTCTTTGATACCCTGCCGTTCATGTTCTGTCATTTCCTTATTTTCAGAAATGGAAAATTTCCCATTACTGCCGGTCTCCTCTTGACTTGTAGTTCCTTTTTTCCCATTAATTAATGATGACGCAAAAGCAACCAATAAGAATAAGGAGGTAACACCCGCAATTAGAGGCATCCAGTGTTTCTTTCTCTTTTTATCATGTATTCCCGCAAACACCTCTGCCTTTGTTCGGTCATCTTTTAATTTTGGAAGTTCGCGCAGCATGTCTTCAATTTCGCTTTCTTTCCAACGGGATTTTCTCAATGCGGTGGCCCTCCTTCCCTGATGAATCTTCCATCAATTTTTTGATTGCCTTTAAAGCACGGTGCTGGGTCGTTTTCACCTTACTTTCACTCCAATTTAATACTTCAGCAGTTTCCGTAATGGACATGCTCTGAATATATCGTAAAATGATGACGGACCTTTGATTCGTGGTACACCGGTTTAAGCATTGATAAATATCTTGGATATCATCGTTCATGATAGCCACTTCTTCCGGAATGGGCTGTGAATCTTTAATCAATTGCCTATCCCAATCAAAGTTAGGGAAGATTTTGTCTTTCCACCCTTTTTGTTTCCGAAAAAAATCAATTGTCACATTTCTTGCAATCGAATAAATCCACGTTTTTTCACTGCTTTTTCCTTCGAAGCGTTCATAGGCCTTCAATACCCGGATATAGACCTCCTGAACAAGGTCCTCAGCCGTTTCACGATTTTTAGTCATATAATAAATGAATTGATAAATTTCCTGATGATATTTTTCATAAAGATCGTGGAAAACGGAATCCTTCATTTCCCCACATCCGTTCATAAATATAGTCGTCATTCCTAAATAAAAGTTACATACCTCGGCTTTAATCTTATTATAAAATTCCGTAAATTGCCACATATCCGAGGCTTCTCATCTTTCTCCTAAAAAAAAACAAAGACAAGTTGGAAATGAATCCAATTGCCTTTGTCTTCACAGTTTTGTATGAAACAAGATTTTTTGGCAAGCTACCCGTCATTCATTCAGCATTTTCCATAATTCGAGGCAGGATAAAACTGAACGTTGTCCCTTTATTAGGTAAACTGTTTACCGAAATGTAGCCGTCATGGGCATTGATTATATTTTTTACGATTGCCAAACCCAATCCGGTACCTGATCTGCCGCGGGTCCTTGCTTTATCCGCTTTATAAAACCTCTCGAATACAAAAGGTAAATCCTCTTCGGGAATACCTGATCCAGAGTCCCTCACATCAATGATCAGACCCCTTCGATCACTAGTCCTCTGGATGACATCAATGTTACCGCCTGAAGGAGTATGACGAATCGCATTATCAATTAAATTAGTCAAAACCTGTTCAATCCGGTCAGGGTCAAATTGCCATTCGATTTCATTGTCTTGAAGACTGGCTGATATTGTGATCCCCTTTTCTTTGGCAAGTCCGGAAAACTTACTTGTTATCCGCTTTAAATAAGGAGATATAGGCACACATTCAAAGCTAAGGTTCATTTTTCCCGATTCCAATTTAGCCAGATCAAGCAGGTCATTGACTAAACGTCCCATTCTCAAAGATTCATCATAGATGATTCGGGCCATTTCCACCTTTTCCTCTTCACTGCTCGCAATGTCATCTACGATCGCTTCAATATATCCTTGCAACATAGAAATTGGCGTTCTTAACTCATGGGAGACATTCGCTATGAAATCCGTCCTAAGTTTGTCCATACGTCTTTCATCACTCATATCCCGTATGATGGCCACCGCTCCCCGGATATTGTCGGCATTTGTATATAGCGGGCTGACAATCAAACCCCAATCACGGCCTTGCAAGGTAATTTCACCGACTCGCTCCTTATCGAAGGACTCTGATTCATCAAAAAGATTCATCAAAACCAAGGGGACATTCACGTTATCCTCCCGGTTATAGCCTTTCTCAAAGTACCAGGATTGCAGAAACCTTTCCGCTGGCGGATTCGTTTCAAGGATTGTGCCATCTTTATTGAAGGTAATGACCCCATCAGCCATACTGCTAAGAATGCTTGAGAGATGTTCTTTTTCCTGACTAAGTGCATTCATATTGAATTTCAGTTGCTTTCTCATCTGATTAAACGCTATGGCCAACTCACCAATCTCATCTTGAGTCAAGATAGGAACCTTTGTATCAAATTTTCCCCGGGCAATCGCTAGCGCGGCTTCCCTCATCTTCACCAATGGGGCATTGATTCTTGTAGATAAAAAGAAAGCAAAAATCGTTGTCAATATGATGGCGATGCCCGCTGCCAATAAAATGAACTGTGTAGTGGACTTTGTGGTTTCTTCCATGGATTCCAACGATTGAAATAAGAAAACTTCATCCTGTTCCCCATTCAATTCAAGTGGAATCCCTACAACAATTGCGGATAATTCCTCTTTACCCGCATCATCGGATAACGCGATTTCCTTTTTGACTGTCTTTCTATCCGTAAAAACCTTGAGCAATTCGGGATCATTCTTAATGAATTCCGCCGTGATTTCAAACTCCTTTTCTCCTCCGATGGATGAGAATACCATTTTTTCATCGTTAAGAATGATCATTTTCGTTTCGTTGCCTATTAATTCCGAAGCTATTTGTAAAACCTCATTGTTAGATCCTTGATGGTCATTGGTTACCTTAATGATTTGTTCAGCCGTTTTGGTTAAATTATTTTCAATATTTTCAATTTGGAAGTTCTGAAAGAATTCGACCAGCAGAACGGTTAAAACGATTAATACAAACGACACGAGCAATAGGATCGTTGCCCATAGCTTCCCAACAACACTGCCCCATAGCATCAGTCATTAATGACTTCGAACTTGTAACCTACACCCCAAACAGTGACAATCATCTTGGCTGCGTTTTCGGATATGCGGTTTAATTTTTCACGTAAGCGTTTAACATGCGTGTCTACAGTTCGAAGGTCTCCAAAGAATTCATAGTGCCACACTTCTTTTAACAATTGCTCTCTATCGAAAACTTTATCGGGGGATTTCGCTAAGAAATATAATAATTCATATTCTTTTGGTGTTAAAGAAACCTCTTTGCTATCAGCAAGTACACGGTGGGCATCATTATCGATCGTTAGATGTGAGAAGACGATCACATCTTTTGCCGTTGTTTCCGTCTGCATGTAACTCGTGCTTGAAGAGCGACGTAATAAAGCTTTTACCCTTAACACGACTTCACGAGGACTGAACGGCTTTACGATATAATCATCGGTACCCACTTCGAACCCTTGAACGCGGTTCACTTCTTCCCCTTTAGCAGTCAGCATGATAATAGGTGTCGTTTTCTTCTCCCTTAATTCACGGCAAACTTCGATTCCATCTTTACCAGGCATCATAATATCCAATAAAATTAAATCATAATCATTATCAAGGGCTTTTGATAAAGCCATATCTCCATTTTCAGCTTCATCGATTATGTATTCTTCTCTTTCCAAATACATCTTTAACAGCCGGCGGATTCTTTCTTCATCATCCACCACGAGAATTTTAATAGCATTATACATTATGTAATCAGCCTCCTATCATATATTCTACAAAATGAAAACTTCAATGACTAATACTTTTTCCTTTCAAAGTACGATAAGATACCATTTCGTATAGATTCTTTGGACTTTTTCACCATTTTGTCACAAAAAAAGACTTCAACCGCTCACATAGAATTCATGATGGCCATTTCACCGAAATATCCTTTTAAAGTGAGAGGCACGTAAAAAGGGATCATTCTCCAGAAAAATCGATTAGCCAACTCCTCGACGTTTCTATCAAAAGACCCCCTTCATCTAATTATTACAATACAGATTCAAGCATATGAATGCAAACCAGCAATTACAAGATTAACGAATATCAAGTTAAATATCATTATGGCAAAACCGATGACGGCAAGCCAAGCTGATTTTTCCCCTTGCCACCCCTTTGACATGCGCAGATGCAAGAAAGCCGCATAAAACAACCAGGTAACCAGTGCCCATACTTCTTTCGGATCCCAGCCCCAGAATCGTGTCCAGGCCACTTGAGCCCAGATCATTGCAAAAATGAGGGCACCGAGTGTAAAGACCGGAAAGCCGATAAGGACCGAACGATAACTAATCTCGTCCAATAAATTCAAATTCACGTTTTTAACGATCGGTTTAATCAATGCCGCCACTCTTTTGCGAGCAATCAGCCTTATTAGGCCATAGAGGACGAGCCCCATACCGATTGACCAAATGACTGTATTCAGTTTCTTAGCATTGATCAATGGAGGCATGTTGACCAGTGGTTCAAACCGATCCGCCTCGGTTAGTTTCCCTTCATTTGGACCCACTAACGCCGGGAGATTGAATTCCTGTTTAACCTCAGCACCATGTTTATCGACCCAATCAAAATTCGCCTTATAATCCATGGCCGCAAAAGTAGAAGTGATGATGACAAAACCGATAGTGCTGACTAATGTGAACATGATGACTTCAAGCCAGAACGTTCTTTTGCTTGATTTTGCCTGATCGACGAATTTGACTAAGTAAATGATGGCTGCAACGAAACTTATGGCTAGGATCGACTGTCCTGCCGCTGCAGTCGTTACATGGATATGGAGCCAATCGCTCTGCAATGCAGGAATGAGTGGCGAAATTTCTGTAGGGAACATACTTGCATATGCGATTATCAATAACGCAATCGGTAAAGCGAATAACCCAAGGGCGGGTGTTTTATAAAGGAAATAAATTAATATGAAAGCACCGACCAGCATCATTCCGAAAAAGGTCGTAAATTCAAACAGGTTACTTACCGGGGCATGGCCGGCAGCGATCCATCTAGTGATGAAATACCCAATTTGCGCAGTGAAACCGAGAATGGTAATGAAAATGCCCAGTTTAGCCCATTTATTTTGTTTCTTTTCCTCCGCTCCACTTTTATCCTTTATCGATCCCCCGAATAAAAAGGTAGCGAGCAGATATAATAAGAAAGCTGCATATAAAAAGTTACTGCTTAATTCAGCCATTTAAAACTTCCCCCTTAGTAGAAGATTTCTCCTCCTCAAGTTGATCCGTTGGTTCGCAAAGAGATGTTGATTCTATCGCTTGTTCTATATCTCTTTTAATACCGTGCCAGTTTTTGTTTGTATGGCCGGCCATTAATATTTCATCATCCTTCCTCTTGATCCATATACGCCGGTGATTCCAATAAGAGCCTTGGACAACGCCTATCATGAAAATGATTCCACCTGTGAATAGGATCCAAAGCGTTAAATCCTTCCTTACGGTCAAAGCCGTGACATCTTGGGTTTCCACACCATTAAAAGCCATTTTATAAGTGTTTTCCCCTAAAGGCTCCACAGTCTCTTTAATCGCAACGAAACTGACTTCACCCTCTGGCTTATCCGGAGTATGCATTTTAAAGATAAATGCTGGATTATTCGGAATCTTCGATATCGTTCTAGGTACACCTTTTTCATCGAATTCGAAATCAGGGAAGTAACTGATCAAATCAACAGAATATCCTTCCTTCAACTCGTATTTCTTTTGAGGATTATTCAAATCAACCTTTAAGCTGCCATATTTCTCCTCGGTTTTTTTATTTATTAAATTAAAAGCCATCGTACTGAGCTCATCAAGCTTATAATCTACTTGGTAAAGGGCATAATGATCATATTTCAGAGGTTCATTGACTTTGATTTTATAATCTTTTACCTTATCAAGATCCACCTTTTCCCCTGGTATTGATTCTCCCTTGCGCTCATAGAGCGTAACATCAGATTGATAGGTTTTGGCTATCGTACCGGTTTTATCTATTGCAGCACTGTATTGTTCATCTTCTTCATTTCCTTTGTCATACACCTCTAAGGTGAATTCATTATTCTGAAGATAGTATTCACCATTTGTACCCGGGATTTCTTTTCTCTCACCTTCCCGTAGCCAAAGTACTTTGTCGATATACATCCCGGGGACAGAACGCAATAATGCTCCAATTAAGAAAATGATAAGTCCAATATGATTTACATAGGGTCCCCAACGTGAAAAACGCCCCTTTTCGGCAAGTATATGACCGTTTTCCTCGCGAATATGATAACGCTGCCTTTTTAATCTATTCTTTACTTCTTCAAGGTTTATATCTTGGTCTTCAAGCTTTGTCACTCCATAAAGCCTCTGACGCTTCATGAAACCGTCATGACGTGTGACCCCTTGTTTTTTTAATGATCGATATAATGGAAAAAAACGATCGATACTGGCAATCAGGAGTGATGTGCCCAGCATGCCTATGATAATCAAATACCACCATGAACTATATAAATTATGGAACCCGAGTTCATAATACACCTTCCCGAACCAGCCGTATTCCAGTTCATAATGTTCTGCAGGCGTCGCGGTTGAAGGTATATACATTTCCTGGGGTAAGATCGTCCCGATAGCTGAAGCGACCAAGGCAATGACAATGAGCGTCACCCCTACTTTAACGGAAGAAAAGAAGTTCCATATTTTATCGATGATCGTTTTTTTATATGTTTGTGAACGCCTGGCAGTTCCTTCATATCGCATATCAATAAGCTTGTTTTCTTTTTCGTTACCAAGGACCATCCCGCATTTCCCACAAATCTTTGTGCCAAACGGATTTACATGACCGCAATCGCATTTTACTTCTTTCATGTCAAAAACTCCCCAATATTATGGTTTAATTCTCTCCATATGCTTTTGGATGCTCTCTTCTGTCAAAGCTCCGGTGATGATATCTACCACTTTCCCCTCTTTATCGACCAAAAAGGTGACTGGCAAAATATCCACGCGATAGGCATTTTCCACTTCCCTGCCTTTATCGATCATGACTGGAAAGGTAAGATTATGCTTTGTAATAAAATTATTGACAGCATAGTCAGATTCCCCGACATTGACCGCTAATATCTCAACGCCCTGGTCCTTAAAGTTTTTATATTGATTTTCCATATAAGGCATTTCATATTCACACGGCTTACAATATGTACCCCAAAAGTTCAGGAAGACGCCTTTTCCTTTGTATTCAGAAAGTTTATGCTCTTTGCCTTCCATATCAGTCAAAACGAAATTGGGTGCATCTGATCCTTTTCTCAGACTTTCATTCTTATCTTTAGTGAAGTTCGTATAAAGGGCAAACACTAAAGCTGCACCTAAAAGCAGAAGAATGATGGTCCTGCTTATTAGGCGTCGCTTCTTCTTATCCATAGAGATCCTCCTAATGCCACACTAAATTTAACCATACCATTATACCATTCAACACCATGCCCATTTTATTTACATTTCTGAAGGTTTTGTGACATTCATTCCCGATTCATGAAAGAAAAGGTATTTACAGGTTGTTTTCCACCACCCATTCTTCCAGAGGAAGAATGGGGTAGTGGTTTCAACCTATTAATAAAGGAAAAATTCTTTTTTACATTCTCCGCTGTTTAGGTTCGGTCGATGCTAAAGTCCTCATTAATTTAACTTCATGTGGAGTCAGCTCCCTGGAATCTCCTGCTGTTAAACCGTCCAAAGTCAAGAAACCATATTGTTCCCTCTTCAATTTTATGACGGGATGGCCGATTGCTTCAAACATCCTGCGGACTTGCCTGTTCCTGCCTTCATGTATTGTGATTTCAACAATGGCCGTTTCCTTTTTTTTGTCGGTAGACAATACCCTAGTCTTGGCTGGAGCAGTCTTCCCATCCTCCAATTTGATACCTTTATCCAACTTTTTCAAGCTTTCACGCAAAGGCATCCCTTTTACTTTTGCAACATACACTTTATCCACTTCATGCTTCGGATGCATTAACGTGTTTGCAAATTCTCCGTCATTGGTTAAAATCAACAAACCTGAAGTATCGTAATCCAAGCGGCCAACTGGATAAATCCGCTCATTGATGTAAGGGAAATAGTCCGTTACGACTTTTCTATTCTTATCATCCGAAACTGCCGAAATGACGCCGCGCGGTTTATAGAATAGGAAATAAACAGGAGCTTCTTTTTCAAGCGGGACTTCATTAACCTGAACCTTATCATTAGGACCCACCTTCACGCCTAATTCCTTCACTACTTTGCCGTTCACTTTTACCTTGCCTTCTAAAATCAACTCTTCTGCTTTACGGCGGGAAGCCAGTCCAGCATGTGCTATCACCTTTTGTAATCGTTCCATCTATCTTCACCCCATAGTATAATCATTCGTTTGTTATTGTCTATACATACACAATCATACAATTATTACATATAGAGAGGCAAAAACAAAAGGTTTTTCGCGATTAAGAGCTTTTCTTTTATCAATACACTAATAATGAGACTGTTAAATGGTCTGGTTTCCATAATGAGTGTAACATAGCTTATTTTTCCATACAAAAAAATGTTTCTTTTAGATGAAAGTTTGGACCCCATTTAAAATCGATAGCCCATCATAGCCGTTAGTTTAAGAAAAAGACAAAAAAAAAAGAAATGGGATGCCCATTTCCTTCCTTTTACTTCATTCCGAAAACTAGTGTGACAACGATAACGGCAGCTATGATTCCGATCAGGTCCGCCAAAAGACCGACCTTAAGGGCATCACCCATTTTTTTGATCCCGACCGCTCCAAAATAAACGGTCAATACGTAGAATGTGGTGTCTGTACTTCCCTGAATCGTGGCAGCCAGGCGTCCAACGAATGAATCCGGTCCATAAACCGATATAAGGTCGCTGGTCATGCCTAAAGCGGCTGTTCCGGATATTGGTCTAATAATCGCAAGGGGTAAAACCTCAGACGGAAAATGAAGAAAGGAAAGCAATGGGTTTAATAATTGTACAATGAAGTCCAATGCCCCTGATGCCCTAAATACCGAAATCGCCACAAGCATGCCTACCAGGAAAGGGATGAGGGAAAAGGACATGTTGATCCCTTCTTTCCCACCCTCGACGAAGGTCTCATAGGTGGGAATCCTTTTCAATGTACCGTACAGTAATATACAGAGGATCAAAATCGGTATCATCCAAATTGATATGGTGGTCATCCAGTGCAACATCCTATTCCCTCCCGCTTCTCTTTCTCCTGTAATAAAAATATCGGTCTATCGCTATTCCTCCAACGGCAGAAATGGCTGTTGCTATTATGGTCGGGAAAACGATGTCCGTCGGGGAGTGGGCATCGTAATTCATGCGGATTGCAATAACAGTCGTCGGAATCAACGTTACGCTTGAGGTATTGATCGCTAAAAAAGTGACCATCGAGCGGCTTACCGTTGCTTTTCCTCCATTTAGTTTCTTTAGCTGCTCCATGGCTTTAATACCAAGAGGTGTAGCTGCATTCCCTAAACCGAATGTGTTTGCCATCATATTCGAAAGGATATATCCCATAGCCGGATGATTAGGCGGTACTTCAGGGAACAGCCATCTCATGAATGGCTTGAACAAGTTGGATAGTTTATCAAGCAGTCCCGATTCTTCCGCTATTTTCATCAAACCCAGCCAAAAGACAAGAATGCTCATCAGTCCCAGACAAAGGGTTACCGCTTCCTTTGCACTGACAAAAAGAGCTTTATTCACCTGATCCATGGTCCCATTAATCATGCCAAATACAATACCGATCACAAACATCCCAACCCAAATGTAATTAACCATTTTGTTCGATTCCCAATACCGCTTCAAATACCTCGGCCCATGATGATTGGAACGATTGTTGCTTGAAGCTTTCTTTTGATTCCCCATAAAAAATTGAACGCGTACCTATTTTCTTTCCATCGAGATAGATGGATGCCCTGCCGACCACTTCCGGGATTTTCCTTTTATCTTTCCAAACCTTCTGAGGCTTCAACAATTTCATTTTCACATTGACCAACTTTGTCTCTTCTTTTGTTAGTGGGTATGAAAAATCCTTTTTAATGTAGACATGCCCTTTATATATTTTATTTTCCATATTCTTTACCATGCCTTCAGGTAAAATTTCTGTTGGCTTATAATCCTTAAAGGCAGATTCGTACATTTGAATATGATCATTCCAATCATCCGGACCATTCAATGTCACTGCAATCAGGTCATGCCCGTTTTTTGTTGCCGTCGTGACCAAGGTACGTTTTGCTAGTTTGGTATACCCCGTTTTCCCCCCTGTGCAATACTCATATAATTGTGTAAGTAGGCGATTTTTGTTTTTCCATACATAATCCCATTGTTCTGTGGAATTAGGTGCCCTATGTTCCTTTGTGCCGGCAATCTTGGCATACGTTTCATTTTGCATGGCATAACGAGTGAGTATGGCCATATCATATGCGGTTGAATAATGATTTTTCGTATTATCCAAACCATGTGGATTTGAAAAATGAGTATTTTTCATCCCGATTTCTTCCGCCTTTTGATTCATCATCCAGACGAATCCATCCAGGCTTCCGCCAACCTTTTCACTGATTGCGACTGCTGCATCATTGCCTGAACGAAGCATCAAGCCATAAACCAAATCTTCGAGCTTAATTCTTTCACCTTCTTTTAAATAAAGGGATGATCCCTCCGTCCCGAAGGCAGTACTGCTCACCTTCACTTTTTCATCCATTAGTCCCGATTCAATAGCCAAGATAGCCGTCATTATTTTCGTAATGCTTGCTATACGATTCTTTTCATGGGCATTCACTTCATAAATGACCCTTCCGCTATCCTCATCCATTAAAATCGCACTATGGGCACTTACGGAAACCTTTGCTTTGGCGCTTTGTAAGGGTGCCATAAAAGACAACAGGAGAATGACGATACACAAACTTGATAACCCTTTATATGAAAAACGCATAAGTGCCCCCTCGTCTCTTTACTTGTTTTTGTACAAGTTTATGCAAATGGACAAGGGTTATGAATAAAAAGAATGTAAACCTTCATGATATCTCCATATTTTCAAAGTTCATTTCCAATAAATAAAAAAATCGATAGGAGGACAGTCCCCTATCGATTTAGTGTTCTATCATACTAATAATGCAGCGATTTCATCTATTTTCTTAGCGCCGAATACCACTTCTTCATCATTGATGATCATAGCCGGCACGCTCATGACTTTATATTTCTTCTTAATTTCCTGGAAATTGCTTATATCGACCATTTCAGCTTCAACGTTAGGGTTTTCAATCGCTATGCGCTGTGCACCCACTACAACGTCTGGACAGTAGTGACATGCCAATGAAACCATAACCTTAATGTTCGCTTTTTTACTGATTCCCTTAATTGAATTCAATACGGCTGAATCCAATGCCTGACCTGGTCCGGCCAGGTTATAGATAGCCAAGATGAAGGAATTCAGCTCATGGCCGCCTGGTACACCGTGGTATTTGACGCCGCTGTATTCACCATTTGAATTTAAGAGGGAAACGACTGGGAACTTATCTGCATTGATTTTTGCTTCAATTTCCGTATTTTCCCCCTTGTTGTATAACTCAAGATGAAGATTTTCTCCTAATTCCGCAACATCCAACAAGAAGTCTCGCAATTCGACTGATTTTGGCAAACTTTCATCGACGATGGACACCAATGTAACGTCGCTCTCCATCTTGCCGAAGATTCCCTTCAGTTGGCCACGTAACGCATCACTTAATAAAGCGCTCTTTCCTGCTGGGACAGCGGCCTGTTCTTTTTTCGCCGGTTTTTCAACTTCAGGTTCATCTTTAATGCCTAAACGATCTTTTTCTTCAGCAATATATTTGCCGGCATCCGTTGCTGCAATCGCTCCGTCAGATACAGCGGTGATAATCTGGCGCAAAGATTTTGGCCTTAGGTCGCCCGCCGCATATACACCCTTCACATTAGTATTCATATCATCATCCGTGAGAATGTAACCAGCATGGTCCATTTCGATATGGCCAGTGAAAATCTCTGTTTTCGGCTCGTAACCAATGAAAACGAATACTCCAAACGTACTGTCTTCTTCCTTCGCCTTATATTCAAATTCTTCTTTAGTCTCGTTATTGATGAAGCGGGCACTTTGAATCATCCCGTCCCCATATACCCCAAGGATCTCCGTATTGAATTTCACTTCAATCTTATCATTTGCCATCACTTTATCAACGATGGACGGGGCACACGAGAAGCTTGATTCCCGGGCGATGATTGTAACCTTTGTAGCAAAGCGTGTCAGGAATATAGCTTCTTCAGCGGCTGCATACCCTGCCCCGATAACGAAAACTTCCAACCCTTCAAAGAATTCGCCATCACAAGTTGAACAATAAGCTACACCGCGTCCAGTGAATTCCTCTTCACCCGGAAAGCCCAATGTTCTTGGAGTAGCACCCGTTGCAATGATGACGGCGCGGGCCTGGTAGTCCCCACCAAGGGTTTTAACGACTTTTATCTCACCGGAGAAATCCACGCCCGTTACATCAGCTTTGGCGAATTCCACGCCAAAATCTTCATTTTGAAGCTTCATTTCTTCAACCAACCTTGGACCCGAAATATGGCGGATACCAGGATAATTGGCTATTTCCGATGTAGTTGCAGCTTGTCCGCCGCCAGTTCCTTTTTCAAGAATTATTGTCTTTAGTTTAGCTCTTCCTGCATAAACGCCCGCTGAGAGGCCTGCAGGACCGCCGCCAATAATTAATAAATCATATATTTTTTTCATATTTGTTCTCCTTGCTGAAAGAAAATGCGTGCTAAACTGATTATTTTGAAAAACAAAAGGCACTTATTTTAGGTAAGTGCCTTTTGTCATTAGATCTTGTCGGACGAATTGTCCCAGTAATCGTAATCAATTGCTGGATATATCCATTAATCAAAGAAATGGATCATCCCATTAAAAATTAAAGTTTACCTACAAGGTCTAGGCTTGGTTCAAGAGTAGCTTCACCTGGAGTCCATTTTGCAGGGCAAACTTTATCTCCGTGTTCTGCTACGAATTGTGCAGCTTGAACTTTTCTCACAAGTTCTTCTGCATTACGGCCAATCCCTAAGTCATTAACTTCGTATGCTTTAATTTGTCCTTCTGGATTTACGATGAAAGTTCCGCGTAGAGCCAATCCATCCTCTTCGATTAATACACCGAATTGACGGGATAAAACGTTTGCTGGGTCAGCTAACATTGGATATTGAATTTTACCGATTGTATCAGTAGCATCAGCCCAGCCTTTGTGGCTGAAATGAGTATCTGTTGAAACTGAGTAAACTTCACAACCAATTTCCTTGAATGTTTCATAGTTATCTTGAAGATCAGCTAATTCAGTTGGACATACGAATGAGAAGTCAGCTGGATAGAAAAAGAATACTGCCCATTTTCCTTTAACATCTTCAAGTGTAACTTCTTTGAATTCTCCTGCATGGTAAGCTTGTACTTTAAAATCTTCAACTTGTTTATTGATCAATGACATAATAAATTCCTCCAATAGCTATTTTTTTATATGCTCCTATTTATAATAATTATTAAATAGAAATTAGTCAATAAATATACCTTAATAATTTTCAAGTTCACAAATTAGTCACAGTTTTTATATTGATATAAATCAATTATTTTAAAAAACCCATGGCACTTCAAAATCGCCTCTTTAACACATTTTAAATGTTATTTCAAGGTTAAAAACAAGACACATGCTCATTATTTCGGAAATTGATATCATCCCCTTTCCAATCAAATAAAAATATTCAAATGAGAATCAATGGCCGTTTCAAATAAAATTGTCAGTCATTCCTTTATATCATTGCCATATTTTCCCTAAAAGATTCTTAATACAGGATTTTCTGACAAAAAAAACGAACCATCACGGCTCGTCTGCGAATTGGTTTTCCTTAGACATTTCTTTATTTTATCAATTATTGTTTTTTCCAAATAAGCTTCTTCGCTTCTGTGAACCTTACCGCTGTTTGCGGCCAGTTTACAACGTCCCACCATTTGTCCACATACCCTGCCCGATTATTTTTATATTGCAGGTAATAAGCATGTTCCCATACATCAAGAACAAGGATCGGGATCGTATCCCACTGGGTCAACACCATATGCAATTCCGATTGAAGTATTTCTAGCCGCCGCGCACGTGGAACCCAGACTAAAATCGCCCAGCCAACACCTACTACCTGTTTGGCCGCTTCACTAAAATGACTTTTAAACGCTGCAAAGCTTCCAAAATCCTTCTCAATCTGTTTAAGTAAATCTCCCTTTGGCTGTCCGCCTCCTCCTGGAATCATCACTTCCCAAAACAGCGTATGGAGATAATGGCCTGACCCATGAAAAGCTGCTTCCTTTTCCCAATGCTTCAACAAGGAAAAATCTTTCGTCTCCCTCGCTTTTTGCATCATCAATTCCGCTTTATTCAGCCCATCGACATATGCTTGATGATGCTTATCATGGTGCAGATACATGATTTCCCTTGAAATCGTCGGTTCCAACGCTTCATAGGCATAAGGTAATGGCGGAAGTGTATGCCTCCCAATCGGCACTGATTGCCTTTCCTGTATACTGAATTCTCTAGCGAGTTCTTCAATTTCTTCGTAGACCCGTGCCATCTCTTCCTCAATCAGGACCATATCCTCATCATCCATTTCTTCCTCATTCAAATCTTTTGTCAACTGGGAAAGTCGTTCAATATTTGACAACAATTGCGAATCGGTGATATCGATCTTCTCAAGATATTCCATGACTCCATCAACCCATTCACTTACGTCTTTTGCATACTCTTCTACATCAGACATCTTCGAACCTCCTCTTAACCTTCATGCACTTTTAATCATCAAAGTATTTTATGTTTCGATTAAGCGGAGATTCCATTTATAGCTAAAAAAACAGCTAGGCCTGTTAAGCCTAGCTGCTTCTCTATCTTGACTGTAACATTTTCGTCCGGTAATCCGTTTCATAAAACTCCAATTCTTCACGCATGGTCTGGAATCCACTTTCCACGGCCTTCAGAATGGAGATTATGCTGTCAGGTACACTTTGGTGAAATTTAATCGAGTTTTTGCCTGTATAGGCAGATCTGCTGTCCTCAAACCACCGATCTGATTTTGGGGAAAAGTATTCTTCGATACATTGATGATAAACTCTATAAAGCGTCTTTTCAGCTGCAGCTTTATTGAAAACATCATTTTTCAGAACGATTTGGCAAGCCTCCAAGCCCTCTTCACAACTTACAAGCATTCTTCTTAAACTAGAAAGGATCCCTTTATAATAGGTTTCATCCCCGCTTTTTTCCTCTTGCAGCTTAGAATAGGTCGTCTCATTTATAAATTCTTCTAGTTGAGCCACTGTCGTTTCTAAAAACCCTTTTACATCCTCAAGCTGAGATTTTACCAATGTATTCCCCAACCGTGAACCCTCCTCAAAATGATTAAGATTGAATATAATAGTCAACATGTGATTCTATATCATATGGTTTAGCTTGGTCAATAGATATAAACACTTTCTCCAATTTTTCAAAATCTATATTTTCGAAATAACCAGCCAGCTCTTTTTCTGCATTTATATATATACGTTTTCGGTTAACCAGGCTCGGGTCTTTGAGTAGACAGACCATGGCAATGATATCGGCCATATAAATATCCCGGTTAGGGCTTTTGAATAGAGGATTGGCGGGATATGGGGTCCAAAGAGTGACCATCTCATCAAAATAGCGAAGATACAGTACATTCAGCGTCTTTTCTTCTCCATCCTTTATGTATTGTATAACGGATCGATTAAAGAAGTCCTCAGGTGAATTTGACTTTTCCTTTTCAAGCCCAAATCCATTGCATGCCACAATTCGCACCCGCAATCCCCCCGCATTCATTTTTTTCTATATTATCACAATTCAGGAAAAAATGTTATTCGATTGTTTGCTGAAATTTTTCAAAAAACAGATCGGCTTCACCATTTTCAAAGCTATCATCCGAATTATCCGCGAGCGGCGGTAATTCATCTATGGAATTCAGGCCGAAGTAATCCAAAAACTCTTTTGTTGTCCCATATAAATAAGCCCGGCCGGATCCTTCAGCACGTCCGACCTCTTTTATTAAGACTTTCGTGACAAGTGTATGGATGGGGCGTTCCGTTTTGACCCCGCGAATTTCATCAATTTCAGCTCTAGTAATCGGCTGCTTATAGGCAATGATTGCGAGTGTTTCCAAAGCTGCCTGGGACAAACCTTGTGTGCTTGTCGTTTCCACCAGTCTTTTCAGGTAATCCGAGTGTGCTTTTTTTGTCGTCATTTGATAAACACCCGCTATTTCGATCACTTGAATCCCGCGTACATCCGATATATATTCTTCCTTTAAACTTTCAACGATGTCTCTTGCTTGATATTCCGTAATTTCAAGGACAGAGGCAATTTGTTTGACGGAGAGTCCTTCATCTCCTGTTGCAAACAATAATGCCTCAAGAATCCCTTTCCAATTAATAACTTCCAACTTGCTCTACACCTTCCTTAGCAGCAATCATAATTTCCGAAAAATTATCTTCCTGTTCAACGATGATTTCATTTAGTTTCATTAATTCCAGTACTGCCATAAAAGTGATGACGATATGCTCTTTAACCGGAAGCGAAAACAGTTCAAAAAAACTTTTCTTCCCTTTAATTGATTGTAACTCAATCATGATTTCATCCATTCGTTTTTCTATCGATATCTCTTGTTTCGTTACTTTCGTGTAAAGCGGCTTTTGTATTTTTTGCCTTCGGAGCAGTTTTTGCAGAGCTCCGAGCATATCGTATAGACTTATATTCAACTCTTGTTTATCACTTTCCGCTTCTTTAACATATACAGATAAATCACTTGGGGGTTTAGTGAACATCAGGCTGCGTTCTTCTTCCATCCCTTTAAACTCTTCAGCTGCATACTTATACTTTTTATATTCTAATAGTTTCTCCACAAGCTCATCCCGTGGATCTTCTTCAAATATTTCCCCATCTTCATCAATCAATTGTTCATCTTCATGCTTTGGAAGCAGCATTTTACTCTTGATGGCAAGCAGTGTTGCAGCCATCACCAAATATTCGCTGGCCACATCCAATTCCAGGTGCTGCATCGTATGGATGTATCCTAGGTATTGATCTGTAATATCAGCCATCGGAATATCGTAGATGTCTATTTCAAGGCGATTAATCAAATGCAGGAGTAAATCCATCGGACCTTCGAAAGCGTCAATTTTTATATTATAACCCATTAAATTACCCCATTTAAATCTAATTGGCCGATAATAGGCCTATTTCTTTTACTAATCAAGTATAGTGGATTGCCGCCCTTTATCCAATAATAATAATTTAGGACCTTAGAAAAGTTCTTAAAAGGGATTTGTGAAATTGGGTCAATGCCCAATCACATTCTCAAATCCTACATAGTCTAGAAATGTAAGAACAGCAGAACAAAGGAGGTACTTATTATGGGTGCAGGTGGTTTTGGGCACGGCGGCGGTTTCGCGTTTATTGTAGTATTGTTCATTTTATTAGTTATCGTCGGTGCTAGTTGGTGTTAATTGACTTATTAGTCAAGCTGATTGCCTTGCAATCGGCTTTCTTTATTTTCCAAGAAAAAATTCTATGCTAAACTTAGGGAGTATACATGGCGGATATTTAGCTATGGAAAATGGCTTTTAGCCTTACCTTGGATGATTTCATCAAACAAAAGGGGTGCTCTTATTGAATTACGCGGAAGACTACCTTTATTTCCTTGTCCATTTCCATGGAACAAGGGATTACTTCGAATGTCATGAAATTCTTGAAGAATATTGGAAGGAAACCGCTCCAAAAGAACGTGACTCCCACTGGGTCGGGCTCATCCAAATTGCGGTTGCCCTATACCATGATCGCAGGGAAAACAAAAAAGGGGCTGCAAGGACACTTGCTAAAGCCCTTGCAAATCTCCACTCTAAACAAGCCGAGCTCCTGAAATTGGGGCTCGATCCAGAAAAACTGTTCAAATTGCTCGAGGACACACATGAACGGATGTTATCCCAAAAGCCATATGAAAGCATTAATCTTCCAATAGCGGATCAAGGGTTGATCGAAAAATGCCAATCCATGTGTTTGCAGGAAGGGTACATATGGGGCGAAGGTAGCGACATGGCTAATTTATCAATTGTTGATAAACATTTATTGCGCGACCGTTCGGATGTCATTTCTGAAAGGGCTCGGCAGCTATCCCTTCGAAAAACAGGAATGGAGGACCGCCCTTAAAGGTGATCCTCCATTCCCACTTTCATATTAGACTTCTTCACACCTGTCAAGAAAGCTTTCCGTAAACTCATTTGCTTTTAGTTCTTTATCAGGATATTGCTCCTTGATGGCCCTTACCATCGTTTTACCGATACCTTGCTTCCGAAAGGATGGATTTACAGATATATGCTGTATCTCAATGTGGGTTGGAGAGACTTCTATTCCGATCAAGCCCGTAATCTCTTCATCTTTCCATAAGAACAGCTGTAGGTTTTCATCCGTTTCATAATTCTTCATCGTATTCCGAAGCGTTTTTATCTCTTTTTCATTTGGCATGAAAGATAATAATCCCATGGCAAACTTCTCATAACTTTTCTTATACTTAATCAACATAATATCCCTCGTTACTAAATAACGTTTTTATTATCTACCTGTTTCTAATTAATTCGCTTAGAATAATAAGCTCACATATAACATTTCCATCATACATAAAAAATTCGTTCGTTTCAACATCACTTTCAGCACTTGATTTATCGATGTGCTATGTGCTAAGCGATAAACAGCCAATATATGATTCCCCACATCAAAGCGATAATAAGCATCATAAGTAAAAGAGTTTTATTGCTTTTCCTCATCCCATACTCCTTTTATGAATGGTCCAAATATTTAAATAACGAATTCATTCTACTATAACTTAACACAATCTGACAAATATCCTTGCAATCTTGCTTCGATTTTACTACATTGGTAAAGTGACCTTAGATTCATAGAGTGCATAATAGGTATAAAAGACAAGATGCAATCACTTCCTCCTTTGAAAGAGCTATAGCTATTTTGTGCTATATAAATATTTTTCAGGAAAATATGTATCCTTTTTATCCTTTGTTTCGTCAAATACTATGAATCTTTATTTAAAACGCCGCTCTTTTAATGAAAGATCTCAATTCAGCAGGAAAAGTTAAGGAGGATTATCATGAAAAAAACGAATAAATGGGTCTTTTTAACCATTTTTTTATGTCTATTATTGCCATATAAAGCTTTTGCAGATGCAGCTGTTGGTGAAATGACCGTCACACTAGGAGAAAATTTGACAAGTGAACAAAAAAATATGGTTTTGTCAGAAATGAAAGCCCCTAATGATGTTGAGGTTCTAACGGTTACAAATGCGGAGGAACATGAATACTTAGGAGACTATATCGCCAGCCGGCTGATTGGTACAAAAGCTATTTCATCCTCTGCCATTACTTTGGAGGAAAAAGGCACTGGCCTTAAACTGGAGTCGAAAAACATTAACTGGGTCACAGACGAAATGTATATCAACGCATTGGCAACTGCTGGAGTAAAAGATGCTACCGTTTATGTCACCGCACCTATACCCGTTTCCGGTACAGCAGCTTTGACAGGGGTCATTAAAGCCTATGAAATCTCTTCAGACAAGAAGATTCCGGAAGATGTGAAGCAGGCAGCGAATGAAGAAATGGTAAAAACAGCTAAATTGGGTGATGAAATCGGTACAGAGGAAGCCTCTGCACTGGTAACGAAAATCAAAGAGGAAATGGCTGAAAATCCTCCGGCCAACACTGAAGAGGTCCGCGAGGTTGTCGAGTCTTCAGCAAAAGAACTGGGAATTGCCTTAAATGATAATCAAGTTCAAAGTTTAATTGATTTATTCAATAAACTAAAAGAATTGAATATTGATTGGAACTCTGTCGGGGATCAGCTTACTGCCGCTAAAGATAAGCTTTCCAATTTTCTTGAGTCCGAAGAGGGTCAATCATTCTTAGATAAATTGAAAGAAGTCTTCAGCAGTTTAATAGACGCGATCAAATCTTTTTTCAGCTGATTTGAATAAAAAAAGGATGGCACATGCCATCCTTTTTTTATTCTTTATTGACGACGGCCGCTTCATGAAGGGCCAAATCCAAATGGATAAGATCTTCGTACGTCTCACGTTTGATGACCAATCGGGCTTCTCCTTTTTCGGCAAAGACGACAGCCGGTCTCGGAATCCGATTGTAATTATTCGACATGGAATATCCATATGCCCCTGTACAAAAGACTGCCAAGACATCACCGCGTCCGGCTTTTGGCAATGGTAAATCCCAAATCAACATATCTCCGCTTTCGCAGCATTTCCCAGCAATGGACACTGTCTCTTCTACAGGGTCAAGTGGGCGGTTTGCAAGAATTGCGTCATACTTCGCTTCATAAAGAGCTGGACGTATGTTATCACTCATGCCCCCGTCAACGGCAATATATTTACGGACATTAGGCACTTCCTTTTCAGAACCGACCTTATACAAGGTCACCCCGGCGTCTCCGACTAAAGAACGGCCAGGTTCAATCCAGATTTCAGGCATCACTAAATCAGAGTCAGCAATCAGGTTCTGCACTTCCCTAACGATTTCTTCTACATATTGAGATGCCGGAAGCGGGTCGTCCTCTTGTGTATACCGAATTCCGAATCCCCCTCCAAGATTCAATACCTTTGGTTGAAACCCTATCGAACCATGCCATTCATTTAACTTGCCGATAATTTTTTGGGCCGCCAGAAGGAAACCGGTCGTTTGAAAGATCTGGGAACCGATATGGCAGTGGAGTCCAAGCACTTCCAGAAACTCACTTTTCAGCGCTTGTCGAAGGGCGCTTTCCGCCTGTCCGTTAATAAGATCAAAACCAAATTTCGAATCCTCTTGCCCTGTCAAGATATAATCATGCGTATGGGCTTCAATTCCTGGTGTTACACGAAGAAGGATTTTCACCTTTTGTTCACGGCTTGTACAAATTTCTTCCAAAAGTGCCAACTCTGAAAAATTATCGACTACTATACAGCCAATTTCATAATCCAAAGCCATATGAAGCTCTTCTTCACTTTTGTTATTTCCATGAAAGTGAATGCGTTCAGTTGGGAAATTTGCCTTAATTGCCGTATACAATTCCCCCGCTGAGACAACATCGAGAGAAAGTCCTTCTTGATCAGCCAACTGAATCATGGCAATCGAGGAGAAAGCCTTACTTGCGTATGCAACTTGTGCTGAGATCCCCAATTCTTCAAAAGTTCTCTTGAACCCTCTTGCCCGTTCACGAATTAGCTCTACATCATAAACATATAATGGAGTGCCAAATTGTTCGATCAGTTCGATCGTGTCCACTCCGCCAATCTCCAGATGTCCACGTTCATTGACACCACTGGTTCCGTACAAATGCATGATAGCCTCACCTTCCTGACTTAAAACTAAAGATTGATAAGAATGAGGCAGCCTCAAATAAAGCAACCTCATGCAAGTGAAAAAGGGGTGTCCATATGAACAAGCCTCATCCGAATCAATCGATATATCCCATTGGATATTGTTCTCTATGACTGCTTCGTAGTTCGAAGGGAAAGACAGATTGGTTTAACTTCAAAGAGCCATAAGCGCTCTATCTCTTTGTGAAGCCTTAACTTTACCGCTTTTTCCGAATAAAATTAAATTACCACAACTTTTCGACAACATCAACCTTAAGATTTTCTCGGCTGCCTATATTTATCCTGGGGATGCACAATACTAGGACGCTCCACAGCTCCTGGATAAGGTCTTCTTAATAGCATATGTGACATACCCTTTGGCTGAAAGGGGATAAGCGGCCATAAATAAGGTGTATTTAACGTTTTTATACTAGTAAGCAAAATAATGTAGAGTGTGATGCCTATGATTAAGCCAGGCACTTTAAAGATAGCAACCAATACTAGCAATACTAAACGGGAAATTTTATTCGCAACCCCCAATTCTAAACTTGGAGTGACAAAAGTGCCGATTGCCGCTACGGAAGCATAGAGAACCACTTCAGGAACAAATAGGCCAACATCTATCGCTATCTGTCCAATCAAAACTGCCGCAACCAAGCCCATAGCCGTAGAAAGCGGGGTCGGGGTATGAACGGCTGCCATCCTTAAGAATTCTATTCCTATATCGGAAATGAAGATTTGGACCACAATTGGTATATGCGTTTTATCATTTGGTCCGATAAACTCTAACTTATCCGGTAAAAGCGATGGTTCCAAAGCAAACAATAACCATATCGGCAACAAATATAACGAAACGAATATCCCTAGAAAACGTGTCCAGCGCACCAACGTTCCAACAGCAGGTGCCTGCCGATACTCCTCAGCGTGTTGCATGTGATGGAAAAGAGTGGACGGAGTAATGATGACACTCGGTGACGTATCCACATAAATCAGGACATGACCCTCAAGTAAATGTGTTGCCGCTACATCAGCCCGTTCCGTATACCTTACAAGCGGGTATGGGTTATATCCTTGCTTGACGATGAACTCTTCGATCGTTTTATCAGCCATCGTTATGCCATCAACCTCAATGCTATTCAATTCCTTACGAACGATATCTATTAAATCAGGATCGGCAATATCTTCTATGTAGCCGATGGATATATCCGTTTTCGAACGCTCCCCTACGTGCAGCATTTCAAATCGTAATCTTTCATCCCGGATTCTTCTTCTTGTTATCGCTGTATTAATGATGATGTTTTCGACAAAACCATCCCTGGATCCACGGACGACTTTTTCCGTATCGGGTTCTACTGGCTGTCTTCCGGGATAACTCCTGACATCAACAACCAATCCTATTGGTTTACCATCGACAACGATGACTATTAATCCTGATAATACCTTATCAACCAGCTCATCCATCGTCGCTAATTCTTCAACTGATTGGTGTACGAGCAAGCCTTTGATTACATCAAAAACTTTTCCACTCATGATATCAGAATTCTTATTATGGATTAGCGAGTCCAAGATTCCAATGATGTACTCGGTATCCGTCAGGCCGTTTATATAGTAAAGATGAACATCTTTTCTTAAGACCTTTACCCTTCTTACTCCTAAATCGAAGCTGACGCCCAGACCTACTTTCTCTTCCATATACGCGTCAACTTCCGCTACCCTATTCGGAATCGGTTTCATGTTTCGAGGTTTTTCTGAAGTCATCATGACCACTCCTTTCCAATATGATTTCGACCGCTAACTTCGTGATCGGTGCTCCTCTTTTAAAATCATCCTGATGGGACATTTTTCCGATATCCCCTATCCCTACAACTATGGGAACTTGTAATTGATCGATGCAATACACTGTATCTCCTGTAATCTTGCCCAGTTCAAATTCCTCAGCGCCGTATTTATCCACCCCGTTCGGTGTCAAATTACCATCCCGGTCAATACAGATATCCACCTTGGTCCATTCTTCCCTTCTAGTCTTTGAAGCGACCGCTATCACGCCAAGGACATTAATATCAGGATGTCCGGCAACTACCTTCATTGCCTGTTCGCCTGATCCTTCACCGATAAAACCGCTATCATCAAACATGACCAATACGGGATCATACTTTGCCTTTTTTATTAATTCAACAAGCTCCAAGCCAGTATATCGTGATGGATTACCTTGGGACATGGAGATACATCTTCCCCCAATTTCCTTGGCTACAAGCTCGACAGCCCGTTTAGCATACTCATCTCCATCCGTAATCAATATCACTTTTCGTTTGGTCACCATCTTGGGCCTACCTTTCATCATCAGGAATTGTTACCTCATAAACTTATAAATCGCCAAAATAAATCCATTGGAATAATGATCCGGCTATTTTCCCCAATACGAGTGCCATTAACAGATAAATGATTTTCTCTTGAATACCGATTCGCTTAGACAGAATCGGAAATACATTCAGGACTTCAGTTAAGGCAGCAGCAAGCATCCCATTAAAGATCCCGTCAGCCAAGCCGATCGGAATTAACAAAAGTTTCGGGAGGGAAAGTTCCGTTTCCTGTAATCCGAACCATGTTCCTGCGACAACGCCGGCAATGATGGCCCCTTCGTAGAAATGTATCATTTTCATTGTTTTTGTCAGCTGAGTCAGTCTCGGAATCACCCCAAGTACAGTTAAAAACGCTACAAAACCGGCACCTGTCGCGAAACCTCCAGCTAAACCGACAAAGATTCCGAAGATAATTTTACCTGTCATCAAGATGGCGCACGTTCTCCCTATTTTCATTCATGGTTACATAATTGTCCAAATCCTGCTGATAGTTGAACATTTCAACCTCGAGCGGACTAGGTTCCTCATTGAAGCGTTTTTTAAAAAAGTGATTAAAAAATAAGATCATGCCTATACCAAGGCCGAAACTATATGGGATTTGGATCAGCAACGGCTTTTCTTCCACTTTTCCCGTTATAATAGTAAAGATTTTTTGGTGTACTTCCCCCATACTTACATCCACATGAAAATTCATGATAGTCATCCCGCCGCCGACAAACAACAGGAACCAGACTAAGGCGAAAGTTAGGAATGACATTTTCTTTTTCGAGAGAATGACTTCGATGATCGTTTGGGAGGGCCCGAATGTCTCCACTTCAATAGTTGGATCCATTTTGCGAATGGCCATGATAACTTGAGCCAAATCAATGACAATAATATTCTTATCTTCCTTCTTGACCGTTAATAATATGATGTCCTCGATTATTTGAATTACTTCTTCAGGTCCGATTATCCTTGCAATATCTTTTATCCTCACCGTTTGATTTCCATTTACTTGTACACGGTTCCTCATCCTGATATATACAACTGCCACTTCCATCACATCCCGACCTTTTATTTCCTTATGCTAGTAGTATGGATTGGAAACAGATTGAAAATGCAGGAAGTGACCCATGTCCAGATATTACTAATTGAACAAAAAAAGACACGCTGCAATGACAGCGTGTCTTTTTGATTTTCATTCATAAATTAATGAGTGGGGAAGAAAATCAGCTGAACCAAAAATATCAATCCAAAAATATAAATGAGCGGATGTACCGATTTTCCTTTTCCACTGAATACCTTCATAAGTGGATATGTTATGAATCCGATCGCAATCCCTGTAGATATGCTTGAAGTAAGCGGCATCGTTAAAATGATCGCAAATGCCGGAAATGCTTCATCGAAAATTTTCCAATTGACTTTAGCCAGGCCTTCCATCATAAAACATCCTACGATGATCAATACGGGAGCTGTGATTGCTTGAACTGAAGAAATTGCCGATATTAATGGAGAAAAGAAAATCGATACAGCGAATAGGATTGCCACAACAGTAGCAGTTAACCCCGTTCGTCCGCCTGCGGCCACTCCTGTGCTCGATTCAACGTAAGCTGTTGAAGGACTTGTTCCAAACATCGAGCCGACTGTCGTCGCAATCGCATCACCTAAAAATGCTTTCTTTGCACGAGGGATTTTCCCATCCTTCGTTAATCCTGCCTGTTCCGTCACACCAATCAAGGTACCTGTCGTATCAAAGATCGTCACAAGTAAAAAGGCGAAAACAACTGAATATAAAGAATGCGTGAAGACCCCGGCAATATCGATATCGAAAAATACCGGTGTTGGAGGTACAGATAAGATTCCATCAAAGTTGAGCAAACCGATAAAGTAGCCAATGATTGCCGTAATGATCATACCAATAAAAATTGCCCCTTTAATATTACGGGCCATAAAAATCAAGGTAATGAATAAGCCTGCTAACGCTAAAACGGTTCCAGGCTGATGCAAATCGCCAAGAGTCACCATCGTTGATTCATTAGGTACAACGATTCCAGCGTTTTTCAATCCGATGAACGCAATGAATAAACCAATACCGGATGTGATTCCATATTTTAATGAGTTAGGAATCGCATCAATTATCATTTTACGCAAGCTTGTCACGCTAATTAATAGAAATAGCAAACCTGCTATGAAAACCGTACCGAATACGGTCTGATATGAGAGGCCCTGAGCCCCCACTACGCTGGCGAAATAAGCATTCAAACCCATCCCTGGCGCTATTGCAATCGGGTATTTTGCTACCAGCCCCATGATAAGGGTACCGATCACCGCTGATATGACTGTTGCCATGAAAACCTGTTCAAATGGAATTCCGATTGAAGACAATAAAGCCGGATTCACAATAAGGATATAAACCATAGTTAAAAATGTCGTAACACCCGCCATGACTTCTGTACGGACATCCGTCCCATTTTCTTTCAGGGAGAAAAACTTTTCCATAAACATATTTAGACCTCCAGATCTAAAGGAAACACCGACAACCGTTTGCACGTAAAGACAAGGTGTCCTAATATTGTACTGCATCAACGCTTTTCCTTATAAATTATTCGTTGAAAGAAGATAAAAAAACGAATGAAAAACGCGACCTTTACTATAATATTCGTTTTCAATTCTAAATTCAACTAAAAAATGAATCCACTCATATTTTCATTTTTATCTACCCGGATCACTGAGGGAATTACTATTACTTTTTCCTAAAAACAAGATTTATCTCCAGCCCCAAAAAAAACCACATGAATCACTGATTCATGTGGTTTTTCATTTGCTGAAGAATCTTCTTTTCCAGCCTTGACACCTGAACTTGGGAAATACCAAGCCTTGCCGCTACTTCCGATTGCGTCTGATCTTTGTAATACCTCAGGAAAACAATCAGCCTTTCGCGCTCATTCAATTCATGTATGGCTTCTTTCAAAGCGATTTGATCAAACCAAGATGTTTCGTTATGATCGGCAATCTGGTCAAGAAGAGTAATGGGATCTCCATCATTTTCGTAAACCGTTTCATGGATGGATGAAGGGCTTCTGCTAGCTTCTTGGGCCATGATGATCTCCTCTGGCGACAGCTCAAGGTGTTCCGCCAATTCATTGACAGTCGGAACGCGGCCATACGTCTTGGAAAGCTCCTCCTTGGCCCTGCGAATTTTATTCGCCATTTCCTTTAAAGACCGGCTTACTTTAACCGTTCCGTCATCACGGATAAAACGTTGGATTTCACCAATGATCATTGGTACAGCATACGTTGAGAATTTCACTTCAAACGATAAGTCAAATTTATCCACGGACTTCAACAAGCCTATACAGCCAATTTGATAAAGGTCGTCCGGTTCATAACCTCGATTGAGGAATCTTTGCACGACTGACCATACAAGCCTAAGATTGCTATTGACAATCAGGTTCCTTGCATCTTGGTCACCGCTCTGGCTGCGTTGGATTAAATTCCGTAATTCCTCATCTTTTAAATGGGGCTGGCCTTTCTTGCTCTTCTGGTTTTTAACCTCCACATCCATATGCAAGTCTCCCTTAATTGCACAAAGCTCTACTTGTAGTTAAGTGCTTTTTTAATCGAATGATCGTACCTTCGCCCTTATGGGAAATTATATTGATTTCATCCATGAAGTTTTCCATGATGGTAAATCCCATACCGGAACGTTCAAGTTCGGGTTTTGTCGTAAATAACGGCTGTTTAGCCTCCTCGACGTCCTCAATGCCCAGTCCTTCATCACGGATGGTCAATTCCACAGTATCGCCTTCGATGACCACTGAAATGTAGACCCAGCCTTCCGGGTCACTCTCATACCCATGGATAATCGAATTCGTAACGGCCTCTGACACGACAGTCTTGATCTCTGTCAATTCATCCATCGTCGGGTCCAATTGGGCAATGAAAGCCGCAACAGTTACCCTTGCAAATGATTCGTTTTGGCTTAGTGCAGAAAATTTTGTTTCCATTTTATTTTTCATCTTAGGCAACCCCCAGTCTTTGCAAAGCGTTTTTTTCGGATAGTTCCATTTTAACAATTTTAAACAACCCTGACATCTCAAATAACCGCTTTACCGCTGGAGAAATTGCACAGACCACCATTTCACCTTGCTTTTTGTTTACCTGCTTATACCGCCCTAAAATAACTCCGAGCCCTGAACTGTCCATAAAATGCAATTCTTCCATGTTAAGGATAATATGCTTGATGTTATGCTTTTGAATAGCTGCCTCTGCCTGGTTTTTCAATTTTTCTGCTGTATGATGATCTAAATCACCTTTGAGACGAATGCACAATACGCGATTTTTCGCCTCCATATTAATCGTAAGACTCACTATATACAGCCTCCTTCACTGTCTTATAAGGAGTCAAATTCTCTTTTTCACCTGCCAATTCCTTCTTACAGGCAAAACTAGTGGTGTTTCGCCTAAATTAGTACGATTAACAGGCATTGCGACAATTTATTCTATTTAGCTTGGGTAAACATGCCGAAAGCCCTTTTATACAATTGCCACCAACTGGCATTTTCAACAGTTTCCTTCGCGACAATCGGAGATTCGACATAAACCTTACCCTTTTTCTTCAATTCAAACGTACCAATTTGATCACCTTTTTTAATGGGGGCATTCAAATCTTTATCAATAGTGATTTTTTTTGTAAAATCCTTTGCCGTTCCGTTCTTGGCTGTCAAGACTGAAATAGGTTCACTTGTCACTCCCACCACGGATTTCTTGTGGCCTTTACTTACCTTTGCTTCACCTAACACCTCGCCGCGTTTGTAAATCGGATATGTGATGTAATGTGAAAATGCATAATCTAACATCTTAGTAACCTGAGCGTTTCGTTCCTTTGGAGAAACAGCTCCGAAAACGACGGCAATGACACGCATATTCCCTTTTTTTGCTGTTGCTGTCAAACAATACTTCGCTTCATTTGTGAATCCTGTCTTCAGTCCATCCACTCCAGGGTAAAATTTCACTAATCTGTTCGTGTTGACAAGCCAAAATTTCTTTTCGGTATTTTCACGGAGATAATCTTCATATGTACCCGTGAACCTTGTAATCGTATCGTATTTCAATAGTTCCTTCGCCATGATCGACATATCATGGGCCGAACTGTAATGATCTTTAACAGGAAGGCCTGTTGCGTTTTGGAACTTTGTATTTTTCAGCCCGAGGTCTTTCGCCTTTTTGTTCATTTTCCTAACAAACTCTTCTTCCGATCCAGCAAGACGTTCAGCCATCGCGACCGATGCATCATTCGCCGAACCAATCGAGATGCCCTTAAGCATGTGTTCTGTAGTCATCTCTTCACCTGGCTCGAGGAAAATCTGGGAACCGCCCATCGATGCCGCATACTCACTAGTCCTGATTTTCTCCTTCATGCTAAGTTCGCCTTTATCGACCGCTTCCATGATTAGCAGCATCGTCATAATTTTTGTCATGCTTGCCGGTGAAAGGCGAACATCTGCATTTTTGTCATATAGAACAGTACCTGTATCCCGTTCAATCAAAATAGCGGATTTAGCATTTGCCGCCAGCTCGACACCTTTTTCTTCAGCTGCCTCTGTATGCGGGATGCTAAAACCCATTGCTACTAATACGGTTAAAAATAGAGAAAGAATCCGCTTCATCTCCATACCCTCCAATCTTTATATGATTTATTTTTTCCATCAAACCCATTTTTATACAAATAAAGATGAATTTAAGATCATATAATGGATATCAAGTAATAAATTAACAAAAAAATAAAAGAGGCTGCGCATGGGCATCCTCTTTTAAACATTCATTGGGACAGACAAAAAGACCGCTCTAAATAATGAGCGGCCTTTTTTTGAAAAAATTTATTCCATAATCTCTTTATAGATCAAAGTAGGTTTTTCTACTTTCTCTTTTGAAATCGCAATGCTTTCATATAATTTTTCCTTTACCTTTGAAACATCTTCAAAATTACTGTAAATCGTCACAAGGGATTCACCTTTTACAACGGTTTCTCCGATTTTTTTACGGAGTACCAGCCCGACTGCCAAATCTATCTCTGATTCTTTTGTCGCCCGGCCTGCTCCTAAAAGCATAGCTGCCGTTCCTACTTCATCAGCGATGATTTCCGATACATACCCGTCCACTTTCGCTTCCAGCTCGAAAGTATGAGCAGCCTGAGGAAGTTTTTCCGGCTGATCTACAACCGAACCATCGCCTCCTTGCGCTTCTAGGAAGACCTTGAATGAGTTAAGTGCAGAACCATCTTTAATCGCATTTTCAAGCAGGGTTCTTGCTTCTTCCAGCGAGCTTGCCTTTTTGGCAAGGTATACCATATGGCTTCCTAGCGTTAAAGAAAGTTCCGTTAAATCTTCCGGCCCTTCCCCTTTAAGCGTATCGATGGCTTCTTTCACCTCTAAAGCATTTCCGATTGCGTAACCCAGCGGTTGGCTCATATCGGAAATGACAGCCATCGTATTTCGTCCCACATTGTTCCCAATGCTCACCATCGCGTGCGCTAACTCTTCGGAATCTTCGAGAGTTTTCATGAAAGCGCCTGCTCCCGTTTTAACATCGAGTACAATCGCATCTGCACCAGCAGCGATTTTCTTACTCATGATCGAGCCGGCAATCAAACCGATACTATTAACGGTAGCCGTAACATCGCGCAATGCATATAACTTTTTGTCAGCTGGGGTCAGGTTGCCACTTTGCCCAATGACAGCTATCTTATTTTTATTTACAAGTCGAATGAACTCGTCATTTTCTATTTCGACATGAAAGCCTTTTACAGACTCCAACTTATCGATCGTACCGCCTGTATGGCCGAGGCCGCGTCCTGACATCTTTGCCACTGGAACACCTACAGCAGCAACCAATGGTCCAAGTACTAGTGTTGTGGTATCACCCACACCGCCTGTTGAATGTTTATCGACCTTAATTCCTTCAATCATCGATAAATCAATTTGATCGCCCGACTCGACCATTGCCATGGTTAGATCAGCACGTTCCTGCTCATTCATCCCTTTGAAATAAACAGCCATCGACCAAGCACTCATTTGGTAATCCGGAATCGATCCATCGGTAAACCCTTTGATAATGAACTGTATTTCTTCAGTAGAAAGAGCCTTTCCATCACGCTTTTTCTCGATTAAATCTACCATTCTCATATTAGAATCCCCACTTTTAAAGACACCGCTTCTATAAAGGTGTACTTGTATTTTTTTGGATCGTTTTATATGTCTTTAACGATGTGCTTAACAAATTCCAGAAAACTGCTTTTCACTTTTTCCGTTGTTTCAATTACCTCTACATGCGACAAAGGCTGATCCAGAATGCCTGCGGCCATATTGGTAAGGCATGATATTCCTAGCACCTTCATATCGCTATGTCTAGCTACGATAACTTCAGGAACTGTTGACATTCCAACTGCATCCCCGCCAAGGATCCTTGCCATTTTCACTTCAGCAGGTGTCTCATAAGTCGGTCCTGAATTCCCGATATATACACCTTCTTTAATATCCAACCCGAGTGTTGATGCTATTTTTTTAGCTTGTGCCCGAAGGCCTTTATTATAAGCTTCTGACATATCAGGGAATCTAGGGCCGAAACGCTCTTCATTAGGACCAATCAATGGGTTTGCCCCCATTAAATTAATATGATCCGTAATGAGCATCAAGTCACCAGGTGCGTAGCTTTCATTAACGCTTCCCGCAGCATTCGTTACAATTAACTGCTCAACTCCAAGAAGTTTCATTACACGTACTGGAAATGTGACTTTCTCCATGGAGTATCCTTCATAAAAGTGAAAACGCCCCTGCATTGCTACAACTTTTTTGCCACTTAATTGACCAATGACAAGCTGTCCAGCGTGTCCTTCAACAGTCGATACCGGAAATTCCGGTATTTCGTGGTATGGGATCGTTATGGGATTTTCAATTTCATCTGCCAGTACTCCAAGTCCAGAACCAAGAATCAGTCCTATCTCCGGGGAGCCTTCAATCTTATTTTTTATAAATGACGCAGCTGTCTCTATTTTATTAAACATCTTTTTAATCTCCCCTTATTTTATATCGCCCAATATATTTTTCCCGAAGGCAGGCATTTTCACATCAAAATTGGCAGCGACCGTCGCCCCGATATCAGCAAATGTATCTCTAATTGGGAGCTCGGCACCTTCTGTAAATTGTTTGGAATAGACCAATAATGGCACATATTCACGTGTGTGATCGGTTCCTTCATGTACCGGATCATTCCCGTGATCGGCAGTGATGATCAATAAATCATCCTCTTTCAGTTTTTCAAGGACTTCCGGCATCCGGGCATCGAATTCTTCCAATGCCTTTCCGTATCCCTCTGGATCGCGGCGGTGGCCGTATAAAGCATCGAAGTCGACTAGGTTCAGGAAACTTAACCCTTTGAAGTCCTGTTCTATCGTTTGGATTAATTTATCCATTCCATCCATATTAGATACGGTCCTTAATGATTCAGTGACGCCTTCCCCATCAAAGATATCCGAGATTTTCCCGATTGCGAGAACATCATATCCAGAATCCTTCAATTCGTCCATTACTGTCCGGTTAAAAGGCTTCAATGCATAATCATGACGGTTAGGCGTTCTTTTGAAGCTGCCTGGTTCACCCGTGAAAGGTCTGGCAATCACTCGCCCAACCTTGAACTCATCAGCCATTGTCACCTCACGAGCAATTTCACAAATCTTGTATAATTCGTCTATCGGAACGATATCTTCATGTGCAGCAATCTGTAAAACGGAATCAGCTGATGTATATACGATCAACGCACCCGTTTTCATATGTTCCTCACCAAGTCTTTCAATGATTTCCGTTCCGCTTGCCGGGACGTTCCCAATTATTCCACGTCCCATTTTCGTCTCAAGTTCATTGACTAATAATTCCGGAAAACCATCGGGAAATACACGGAATGGGGTGGATATATTCAACCCCATTATTTCCCAATGTCCAGTCATCGTATCTTTCCCTGTAGATGCTTCTTTCATTTTCGTATAGTATGCGAGAGGTTGCTGAGCCTTATCAATCCCTTTTATTTCACGGATATTTCCTAAACCCAATTTTGCGAGAGTCGGCATTTTCAATCCATTCATTTTTTCAGCGATATGGCCGAGTGTATCCGCCCCTTTATCACCGAATAAATCGGCATCAGGTGCTTCGCCAATTCCAACTGAATCCATAACCACAACAAATATACGTTTAAACGCTGAATTTCCTTTCATGAGTCATTCCTCCTAAAATAGTAAATCACTTTTTATACTCCCTATAATACCCTTATTCTGCTCAGATACTCTTCAATTAAATGAAATCACAAGAACGTCAGAAGTCTGACCTCTCTACATTGTAAACGATTACCCTTGATTGAGACAAATAATATATTTCGAAATGAAACAAAGTGCCATCAGATGGCGCGAGAATCGTCAGCATCCATTTTGCAGCCCGGTCCATAAAAAAAAAGGCTGCTCCCTTTAACTGTCTCGCAGTTAAATTCACAACCTTTCTATCATTCTACTATTTTTTTAAGCTCGCGGATGGAATTTTGAATATACATCCTTGATCCGTACGTTCGTAATATGTGTATAAATTTGAGTTGTCGAAATATCCGCATGACCCAGCATTTCTTGGACGGCACGTAAATCAGCCCCATTCATCAATAGATGTGTCGCGAAAGAATGACGCAGTGTATGTGGTGTAATTTCTTTTTCTATTTGTGCCGATTTTACAAGTTTTTTTAGAATTTTCCAAAATCCCTGTCTTGTCAGCCTGTTGCCATGATGATTCAAAAAAAGTGAATCCGTCCTGTGCTTGGGGCTGGCCAATCTCCCTCGAGCCCCTTCCATATAATGTTCAATGGCACTCAATGCCGTTTGCCCAATCGGAATGATCCTCTCTTTTTTTCCTTTCCCTACGCAACGGACAAACCCCATCGATCCATGGACATCCCCCACATCCATGGATATCAATTCACTGACACGCATACCTGTCGCATACATCAGTTCCAGCATCGCCTTATCGCGTAATCCGAATTCATCCAATATCTTCGGGGCTTCCAATAATGCTTCAACCTCTTCCATGCTTAATACTTTTGGAAGGCTTCGTTCCGGCTTTGGCGTTTCTATATGTATGGACGGATCTTGATCGGTTACCTTTTCCCTTAGAAGAAATTGATGAAAAGATCGAATGGAGGCAATATGGCGCGCTACCGTCTTCGATGATTTCCCTTGATCCTTCAAATGGACGAGAAAATGCAAGATGTTCACCCGCCGTGAATCATTCCAGTCGTTAATGGTTTCAACATCTTTCAGATAGCTCCAATATGATCTTAAGTCGCGCTCATAGGAAACGAGCGTATTCTTGGCAAGTCCTTTTTCAATGGTTAAAAAATGAATGAAATCCCTAATTTGATTCTCCATATTCATTACTCCCCGTTTAAATAAAACAACATTAAGCGTTCAAGCCATGCATCATCACCCGTATCAACTGCCTTTGATACTTTTACAGCCATACCTTTGGGCTCATCATAACGATGATAACTTTGATATTCCTGATTCAACCATACCATTCCTATATAAAAAAGAACAGTGAAGCTAACAAAGAGAATCATCACTTTAGCCGTATGCAAAACAAGCGATAAGGATGTTTTCATCATCTTTCCCCTCCCATTCGATCCTTTGTATCAATCTATGCCCAACAGGACAAGTTTTATACGTGTTTCGGCAAGGAGAAAGCAAAAATAGCCTTTACATGAAAAAAATCATTCTTCATCCTGATATTTTTCTTGAGATGCCTCGCAATAGGTTTTTAGCCTTTTAAAAATGCAAAAAACCTTCTCCATCAAATGGAAAAGGTCCGACTTCATTCACCTTTATTTTCTTCTTTGCCATGACATCGATGGCAAATGCCATGAAAGGTTAATCTATGGTCTTTTATCTTGAAGTTCCAGTCGCGTTCCACAATGTCTTCTACGTCTTCAAGCAGGTCTTCTTGGATCTCATCTACCGCGCCACATTCCACACAAACAAGATGATGGTGGAAATGCGCAGCTCCTTCTTGTCTTAAATCATAACGGGAAACCCCGTCTCCAAAGTTAATTTTATCTACTATCTTCAATTCAGTCAGCAACTCTAGCGTACGGTAAACTGTTGCCAATCCAATTTCCGGCGACTTTTCTTTAACAAGGAGGTAAACGTCTTCTGCGCTTAAATGATCCTCTTCATGCTCAAGTAAAACGCGGACGGTCGCTTCTCGCTGAGGCGTTAATTTGTAGCTGGACGAGTGCAACTGCTTTTTTATCCTATCAATTCTATTTTCTATTTCCATACCTAATATTCCCTCCCGCGCCGCTATCTTATCCATTATATCAAAAGAGGGAAAACTGTCAAAATAGATTTCTTGTTAATGATAAAAAAAATTACGGGAAGGGCAATTTTCCATCAATTACCCAATAAGCTTACGACATTTTTCATTAAAGAAGGGGATAGGTACGCTTCAAATGCAGCAGCTGTTATCAAAAATAACCCCGACAAAACCAACGAGAAAATATACCGTGATATTATCGGCTTAAGCGGCTCACGGACCTGCTTAAGGAAAATCCGGCTGATCATTTTCATTGATAGTGAGACGGCAAGGACGGTTATCACGATGAATATCGGGACTATGAATATATTTTGGGGCAGAATGGCGACGAACGATAATAAGAACCCACTCCATCCCATTTGATTGACTAAAAAGCCGACTGTGAATCCAACAACCATTCCTTTTATAAATAACAAAACCAAGATGACCGGCAAACCTATGACCGATATTCCGAGAATCCAGATGACGCCGATATATTTTATATTATGCATAATACTTTGGCTGAACATATCATGCGAAGATGCAAATTCACCTTTGGAAACTTGTCCGAAAAATTGCGATAAATAATAGAACAAGTCCTCCTTTTGGGTAAAGCTCAAACTATTCACCAGTACTGCCCCAAAAATGACACCCATCAAAAAAAGCACGGTGATAAAGACATATAATGAGGAATGTTCGTTAATATGTTTCATTACGGCATTTTGTACGACAGATTTTTTTTTCATCTTTCATCCTCCCAACTCCGCTTACTAGAATCTATGTTTTCACTCTCTCATTTATGCTAAGAAAACTTTCCCATCAGCAGAACACCTTTAACTGTATTCGTGTTATAATTTTCCATATTAATTATATGGAGGCAGGATATGAAAGCTATATTAATGGATTTCCCAGAGAAGATTGAAACCCCTCGATTATATCTAAGGCCTTGTCAGCCTGGTGATGGCATTGACGTTTACGAAGCCATTGTCCATTCTAAATATGAATTGAAACAGTGGCTGCCCTTTGCCCATCAGGATGCCTCTTCGGAAACTTTAGAACGGAATGTTCTGAAGGCTTTTGCGGACTTTATTTTAAAAGAGGATATTAGACTTCATATTTATAGGAAAGAAGACGACCAATTCATCGGCTCCACTGGTCTGCATCGAATTAACTGGGATATCCCTAAATTTGAAATTGGCTATTGGATTGATACGAGGTACAGTAAACAAGGGTACATAACGGAAGCGATAGAGAAGTTAACCAAATTCGCTTTTTACCATTATGGTGCTAAGCGGGTCGAAATCCGCTGTGACCCTAAGAATATTGCCAGCAGACGGATTCCCGAGAAGCTAGGTTATACCTTTGAAGGAACTTTGCGGTATGACTGTCTTAGTGCAGATGGCAAGGAATTGCGGGACACCTCAATTTATGCAAAAACAACATACTAAAAAAAGTCCTGACAGTTAACCATCTCATCTGTCAGGACTTTTTTTCAGGTTAGCTTTCCTTTTTGACCTTTCCATACTTGCCTCCGCCCCCCACTTCAAAAGAAAGCGTCCCTTTCCTTGCAGAATCGATGTAGCCCGCCAATTTTTCAGGAACGATTTCCATGAGCTGTTCAAGCGTAACTTCATGAAGGATATTCATCTCGGTTCCAAATGCCACCAGCAGTCTTTCCATGGATTTAGGTCCAAGGCCTGGGATGAAATCAAGTGGTACTTGGTGGATATATGGCGGTCTTTCCCTCCCATATCTTCCGTTCATTTTGGAAATGGAGAGTTCTTTGATCCGGGATGACACCCCTTTTATAATGGACTTATTACCACACTCAGGACATTTTTCACTATCCCTCAATACCTGGTGTAAACACCCTGAACATACGGTTTGATGATACTTTCCCAATAAGGGGTTCAAACCATAATTGACGGTTACTTTTCGATTTTCCTTTCCTTGAAGGGCTTTTGCCAACTCATTGAAACTTGGTTCTTCAAGCTGGATTTTTTGATATTCACGAGCGATTTTCCCAAGCGAATGCGCATCAGAATTTGTCACGAATACATAGGATTCCAACTCTTCGATATCCTTGACCATTTCTGTATCTGAACTTAAACCAAGTTCGATGGCATCAATTAGCTCCTGGTCTAATACTTCAGTCAGACTGGATCGCACCCCTTTCCCGTATAAGCTTTTAAATGGGGTGAAAACATGTGCCGGGATAAACAGGCCGCCCAATGACTTCACCATCTTTTGTAACGTTCTTCCATCACAATAAATCCTTTGCGAGCTTAATGTGATATTTTTAACATGGCCGCTCATCCATGATGAGAATTCCTTCATCGCTTTTAAAGTGGGAAAATAGGCGAGGACATGGATTGGTCCATTACAATTCTGATCATAAATTTCTATCTCCGAGCCTGGAATGATGGTTGTATTCTTGTATTGAAGACCGCCTTCAATCTTTTCCGTGATTTTGCCATCCTGAATTCCCGCTTCGATCTCTTCGATAATTTCAGGAGAATGGCAATCGATTATCCCGATTAGATCAAGGCCCTTCCTTTCACTTGCCACTTGCAGCACATTGCTGAAGGTTAACGTTTTAGCACCTGTTATTTTCACGGCCCTTCCGCTTCTCGTTCTGCCAATATGGATATGGAGGTCAGCGTAAAACTCTTTCATTTATGATGTCGCCTTTTTCAACATCAGATACTGAACGGCATATGCCGTTTTGGCATCCTGGATCTTTCCTTCAGCCATATAAGTTTGGGCTTCCTCCAACGTGAGTTCCATCATCTCGACAAATTCATCTTCATCCAGCGGGGCCGCATTTTCTTTCTTTTTCAAATTGTGGGCCACATACAGGTGAACCAATTCATCGGCGAAACCTGGGGATGTATAGAAGGATATGATGTGCTCCATTTTTTCGCATTCATAACCTGTCTCCTCTTCAAGCTCCCGTTTTGCCGATAGGACCGGTTCTTCGCCTTTTTCCAGCTTTCCTGCAGGGATTTCCACCAAACTTCTCTCCAGCGCTTTACGGTACTGTTCAACCATGATGATTTTATTTTCTGCCGTAAGAGCTATGATGGCAACTGCTCCCGGATGTTTCACTATTTCACGTTTACCCGTTTTCCCATCAGGAAGCTCTACATCATCCACTTGCAGGCTGATTACCTTTCCTGTGAAGATTTTTTCCGAAGACAGCGTTTTTTCTTCAAATTTTTTCATCCTGACCACTCCTTGTTCTAATTTCAGCATGATTCCTCATACATTTTACCATAATAGAGAGGGAGGGCGATTTAATGAAGGTTTACGTATTGGAAAAAAGCGTTACTTTATCCGGAAAGAGTTGGGAAATCATTCAAAAACTAAAACAATTGCAAAATCAATATGTCTATATCAATGATTGGATTGCCGACATACACCATCAGGTGCCACCCACTCCTTTAAAACGGATCAAGTGAATTCTTTGAGTAGAATGGATTTCTCCTTTACAATGAATGTAAAGGGAGTGGATAACATGAAAAAACGCAAACTAGGGAATTCAGAAATGCTAGTATCTGAAATCGGGCTTGGATGCATGTCATTGGGGACTGTTGAAAATCAGGCATCCGAAATCATACAGGCCGCTTTAGATGAAGGAATCAATTATTTTGATACTGCTGACTTATATGATTTCGGTATGAATGAAGAAATCGTCGGAAAGAATTTAAAATCGGTCCGCGATAAGGTATACATAGCCACCAAGGTTGGAAACCGTTGGAATGAAAATAAGGATGCCTGGAGCTGGGATCCATCTGGCGCTTATATTAAAACGGCAGTAAAAGATAGCTTAAAACGATTGGGCACTGATTATATCGACCTTTATCAGTTACATGGAGGCACCACTTCAGACAATATCGAAGAAACGGCAGAAGCATTTGAAGAGCTAAAAAAAGAAGGATATATCCGATATTATGGAATTTCCTCAATTCGTCCGAATGTGATCAAGGAATTCACTGAAAAGTCTGAGCTTGATTCCGTTATGATGCAGTATAATCTACTCGATCGCCGCCCAGAAGAGTGGATATCCCTTTTGGCCAACAATCAGATAAGCATCATCGCCCGCGGGCCGCTTGCTAAAGGGCTGCTTAGTGAGAAAATGCTTAAAAAGGCAAACGAGGATGGATACCTTGACTATAGCTATCACGAACTTAAAGATTTGCTTCCGCAAATAAAGGACAAACTTTCTGATAGGAAGCTTAATGAAACGGCACTTCAATATGTTTTGTCCCATCAAAGCGTCGCTACCGTTGTACCAGGCGCAAGCTCGGTACAGCAACTCCGGGAAAACTGCCAGGCCGCTAACAGCTCCTCACTGTCCAAAACCGAGCTTGATATCTTGAAGCAGTTGACCAAAGCGAACAAATATGAAAGTCACCTGGAATAAAAAATGATGAACTGAACTGATTGTTTCAAAGGACGTTTTGTAGGCTGCCTTGCCTCGTTAAACCAACGGGAGGGGCAGCCTATTTCCGTTCCATCGTTTTATCGTTTACTTGGCCATACTGCTTCTGTACCGTTTTCAAGTTTCCCATCATTATTGTTTTTCAACTTTTTTCATTGCCATTCTATAAATGATGTTGTACAATTCAATTGTGCACAATCTAAGGATTAAATAGGGGGGAAAATGATGACAAAAACATTATTTACAACGTCTGTAACAGTTGATGGCGGAAGAGAAGGAACGGCAATTTCTGCTGACGGCAACTTCACGGTTGATATTGCGATGCCTGGAACACCTAGGGCTAAACAGATGCCTGAAGCATCTAATCCGGAACAGCTTTTTGCTGCTGGATATGCTGCATGTTTTGATAGTGCTTTGCAATCAGTTGGTAAAATCGAACACATTTCTTTCGATTCCAAAGTCACTGCAAGCGTCAGTCTTTTGATGGGTGAGATGCATCAGTACAGCTTGGCTGTAACTTTGGCTGTGAAGGGATCCGGGATTGATAAAGAGACATTTGAAACCCTTGTTCATAAAGCACATCAAATGTGTCCTTATTCAAAAGCAATCAATGGCAATGTGGACGTCGCCTTTGAAATAGATGTAGATTAAAATCCGACAAAAAGACGCTTGGGGTTCCCAAGCGTCTTTTTCCTACAATTCCTGTAATGTTTTCAATAGTTGGAGCAGCGAAGCTTTCAAATCTTCAACCACCCTCTTATCCTCACCCGATATAGCCGAAATGCGATCGGGAATGAAACAGGCCTCTTCCTGTAAACCAAGCCCCTTTTCCGTCAACTTAATCATGACAGACCGTTCATCTTCAATGGAACGTTCACGGACAATCAAGCCATTCTGCTCCATTCGTTTCAACATGGGGGTAAGCGTTCCTGAGTCGAGGGCAAGCAGCTCCCCTAGCTTTTTTACTGTAAGTGTATCCTGTTCCCATAGTAGAAGAAGAACGAGATATTGAGGATATGTCACTTCGAGTTTATCAAGCAGAGGTTTATATTTCTTCGTCATTTCCCTTGAACTTGCATAAAGAAGGAAACATAATTGATTTTCCAGCATTTTACTTTTCATCACATCACCAGCTAGTAGTAGTCCATCCGATATGAATGCATACCGAACTTACCTTAAATATAATCGTTATGCTTTATAAAATAAAGGAATATCAGTAAGGGATGTTCCCCTATCCGTTTAAAATGATTCTTCCTGTGGATGGGCTACACTGCCCCCTTTTTTCTTTATTTATAGTTCTTCCAGTTCATATCGCTTTCACCCAATAGCTCCTCGAATGATTTGTTCTTCTCCCGCTGCTTTCTTTCTTCGCGTTTTCTTTCTTCCTCCGCTGCCCTTTTCTCCTGTTCAGCCTCATTCAGTTCCTTTTGCTTTTGACGAAGCTGGGACATGATATCTTGATTGATCATATCACCAAGTTTCAATGATGATGAATCTTTATCTTGGTTTTTGCTTTGATTTTGATTTCGCGGCTGTTTCTTTTTCATCCTTAAAACCTCCTGGCCATTTATTTGAAATTATTATATCACGACTGCCGTTTTCCTCGTTATGGTTTTCAAACAGTGTTTTCCCATTTCCCTCATGGTAAAATAAAGAAAATCAACCGAGGAGGACCCTTCATGAAAAAATGGTGGTTTGCAATAGCTGGAATCCTAACCTATATCATCGGCGTCGGCATTTATTTTTCCAATCGGATCATGTACATGAAAAAGAAGGAAACCGATTATATCCAGAATCGTGAAATCATGGCTAAACGCCTGATCAGGGAGGATTTTGATAATCTGCCTAAAACGGAAATTTGGGTACCCTCACCATCCGGATATTCCTTGAAATGCTTGTTCATCGAACCGCATGACACCAATAAATGGGTGGTCATTTCTCATGGTGTGACGGAAAACAAAGTCAATTCGATTAAGTACATGAATATTTTTCTTAAGCGCGGATTCAACGCCGTCATTTATGACCACCGGCGGCACGGGGATTCTGGTGGCAAGACGAGCAGTTATGGACATTATGAAAAATTCGACCTGAAGGCCGTAATCGATGAATTGAAAAGACGTAAAGGTTCCGATCTTCATATTGGCATTCATGGAGAATCCATGGGGGCCGTAACCCTGCTTTTATATGCCGGAATGCTTGAAGATGGTGCTGATTTTTACATTGCCGACTGTCCATTTTCAAATTTCGAGGATCAGATCAAACACCAGCTCAAGCTTGAAATCCCATTTCCCTCTTGGACCGTGTTTCCGCTTGGGCGTACGTTCATCAAACTCCGTGATGGATATTGGACAAATGAAGTGTCCCCCATCGATTATATGAAAAACATCCGAAACCCTGTGCTCTTCATCCATAGTGAAAACGACAGCTTCATTCCCGCTTCCATGACAGCGGAATTATATGCAGCAAAAGAGGGCCCAAAGCAGCTGTACATCGCTAAAAAAGGGGCCCACGCTCAATCTTATAATGAAAATCCAAAAGAATATGAAGATCAAATCGATCAGTTTCTCAAACTTGTCTGAACAGAAAAAGAGAGGGTATCCACGATTCCCTCTTTTCTAGTTAGATTTTATTAAAATAGCTCATCCTCGGATTTAAGATTTGATTCGGACTTTTTAATTGAAAGCTGTTCGCTTCCGGAACAAAGTCTATTTTCATGACTTCATCCAGAAAAATCATTTTTGATTTCTCAACATATAGGGGAATTCCGTTCGTTTCCGCTTTTTCGGTACCTTCTTCAGGTTCGTTGACCAGCCATAGCGCGGTCACACCACTTACCACGCAGCCACAGCCATCAGTATCATATTTCAACTGTAAATATCCTTCTTTTCCCTGAACCTTATCGGCTATTTTCTCAGCGGCTCTTTCCGTCCATTCAATATACATGATCCATGCCTCCCGATATCTTTGCATTCCCCTATTATAAACGATAAAAATGTTTCTGTTAATGATACTGCTTCCTTCTGCAAGATCGCCCAGATTATCTTTTGCCCCGATGATCCCCTTTCACCAAGAAGAAAATACATTAAAAAGAACCGATATCGTTTCGAATATGAAAGGCTGTCCCTCGAGAACAGTCCTTCCGCTCATCATTCCATTATCCTTACATCCGCTATATCGGAAAGCTTGATATAGTGAGCCTGCTGAAAGCGATCGACGATATGAAGCTTTTGGGTGAGCTCATTATAATAATGGATCCTGCCGATTAACAGCTGATACCGGTTTCCTTCATAATGAGCGATCGTGACATCCTTTCTTTCCTCCATCGCTTCCCCCATTACCACATTCATTTCTTCCAGTTGCTGCTCATCAAGGATGCGCTTCGTTTCATGGCCATCCTCCACCACCCAATCCCGGAGCATCTTCACATGCTCCGGCAACATCATCGATGTCCATTTGATACGGCCGCGATCACGAATCATTCTTTTCCCTCCCTTCAAAGTCGACCTTACGCCTTATGCCCACCAAGCAGCCTGCTTCGGTAAACGGCTGTACCCGCTTCCGTATACGAAACTGCACGCAATAACGATTTGGGTCCATATTTATGGCGGATTCGATCAACCGTGTAACTCAATTCCCGCTTTTTCCAGCGCGAAGCATCAAATAAAGTCAGCTGCATTTCGTTATCATCCACAATATTCGAGAGTGTGACCGCTATGCTCCGAACCGTTTTTTGCTTATAGTTCTCATGAAAAAGCTCCAGGCAAACTTTATATAACTCCATCGTAATGTTAGTCGGTTCACTAATCGAACGCGAACGATGGAAACCTCCGCCAAACTCATCCTTGCTGTAACCAATGCTTAAGCTGACCGTCCTTCCTGCCTTGCGGTGGGTACGTGCCCTTCTTCCAACCTCTTCGCAAATTTCCAGCATGACCTGCTTGACCTCATGCTCCTCCTTATAATCCCTTAGCAGGATTTGACTTTTGCCAAAGCTGACTTGCCCTTCGATGATTGTTGCCCCCATATCCGATAAATCGATTCCCCACGCATGGTGGTAAAGCTGATTGCCCATAATTCCGAACTTCGCTTCAAGTAATTCAAGATCATAATTGGCAAGCTGCCCGACCGTGAATATGCCCATTCCATGAAGGGTTTTTTCTACGCGCCTGCCGATTCCCCACATTTCACGAAGCGGGGCAATCGGCCAAAGTTTGTTCGGCACATCCTCATACTTCCATTCCGCAATCCCTTTATGCTTGGCTTCCAAATCAAGGCAAAGTTTTGCCATAAGCATGTTCGGACCAATTCCAATGGCACAGGGGAGCTGTAATTCCCGTTCGATTTCATCTTTTATCTTTTCAGCTATCACCTGGGCATCTCCCCATAAAGAAGCGGCACCATCGACTTTCACAAAACTTTCGTCCACACTATACACGTGAATCGCTTCTTTGGGCACATAACGGTTGAACAAGCGGGTGATTTCCGTCGAGACCCTTAAATAGGTCGCCATTTTGGGTTCAACGACGACAATCCTTGGATCATTCGGAATCTCAAACCTCCGCGAACCTGTCTTGATGCCAAATTCCTTCTTCATCTTTGGGGAAGCCGCAAGCACAACGCTCCCCGTCCTCTTCAAATCACCAACCACCGCCAGATAACAATCGAGTGGGTCCAGACCAAGCATGACCGCTGAACAGCTTGCATAAAAACTTTTCATATCGATACACATAATTGATTGTTTCGGCATTGTCCCATAATCCATCATTTCTTCACCCTAACAAGAATATACGTTCGCTTTTATTATATTCATAACTTTAACCGAATATACGTTCTTGTTCAATGGAAGTTTTCATACAATTTTCTACTTTTTAATGCAATTTCCTTCAAAAATATAACGAACCCTAAAAACGGATTAAATACCAATTTTAAACTGATTATCCATATAGTTTTTTTAAAAACAGATCAATTAGGAGCTTGAATAATCTAGAATGAGTCAAAAGGCATAGTTTTTTAAATTCCCCTCACTGCTTTCAACAGTCTTTCGTCCATTTAATTTTAGTCTTACTACTCATTTTTTGTAATGAAACTGTAACCAAAATTATGTCTAATTGTCATAATGGTATTGTAGGATAATATTGTTAAGAATAAAAGAGAGATAGATAGAGAGGAAATGAACATTATGAAGAAATGGATCGCTTCAGCTGCTGTTGCATCTGCCATGATGCTAACCCCACTGCAAGCCTTTGCAAATATCGGAGATCAAACCCTCAGACCCGGAATGACACATAGCGATGTCAAACAACTACAACAACTTTTAAAAACCAAAGGTTATTTCACATATTCAGGTTCACTGACTACATATTACGGCACGTATTCCACATCTGCAGTAAAAAAATTCCAAAAAGCTAAAGGATTAACTGCCGACGGAATTGCTGGCCGAGGCACATTTAATGCGCTTGGTGTTTATAATGTCAATAATACAAGCCTAATCAGCTATGCAAAAACCTTAATCGGCAAGCCCTACAAATGGGGCGGGACAACACCAACTGGATTCGACTGTTCAGGCTACATTTATTATGTATTCCAGAAATCACAAGGAATTACCTTACCACGTACAACATCATTGCTCTATTCAAATACAGGGTTAAAAGTATCTTCACCATCTAAAGGTGATCTTGTATTCTTTGATACTTCTTCTGGAAGAACAGGAGTATCACATGTTGGGATCTATATCGGAAATGGTCAATTCATTAGTGCTACATCTTCAAAAGGAATAGCCATCGCGGATATGGATAATTCTTATTGGAAACCAAAGTATTTAGGTGCGAAAACTTTATAAAATCCAGGACGTGAGCTCATTCTTGTGAGCGGATTCCCATAAAATAACCGGACAGAATTCATAAATGATTCAGTCCGGTTTATTCATTTCTTTTATTTTATATATAGTATTTCATCCGTTAAATCCTCAACCGTCACCATGAATGAAGAATCTAAGTTGGAACGATTCATCATTTCGATATTATATACATGTTCTGAGGGCAAATGGCTGACCTCGAGAATCATGAATCGCTGACTTTCCGCTTTGCTGACATGATCGATGGCAGCAGTGACCGCCCTTTGTTCGGCTAAGCTTTTTGCATCCGTCAAAACAAGAATCAATTCCGCTTCCGCTTTCCCAGGAAATGTTTTCTTGACCCCGCCCCGGTGCCATGGTTTCACTTTCATCCCGATTTCCAGGTCAGCATAATCGAGATCATTCCCATGTTGATCTTGAATATATGTATCATTGGTCACCTTGTAGTACGTCCCTTTAACCAAAATCCTTTTATCGTCAAGATCCGTAATGAAACCTTTTTCCCCCTTATCAATGGCCTCATGCATATTCCTATCAGAAGATTGACAGCTAGCCAGAATAAAGGCAACAATTATATATATATAAAGGTTTACGATCATCTTCATGAAAATCCCTCCTAAAAAATAGACGGTTTTCCTAATGAAACGGTTACCAATTTATTCAAATTTTTTTCAAACAAAGGGGGAATGTCATTGGACATTCCCCTTTTGTTTTATCTATTGCTGACCTTATTCGCCTTGTAGCGCTATAGAAAGTCTGGCCTACTTTTTGAAGAATGCTTTTTTCCCTAAAGATTCGGTGATCTTTGGAAACATGTTATACCATTTCCCAGCTAAATTCATCCAGCCAGGGAGATTGATTTCCCTCTTATTGGTCAGCATCGCTGCTACGATTTTGGTCGCGACATCTTCAGGGTTAAGCATGAATTTTTCAACATTCTTTAAATATGTCCCTGATTCATCCGCAATGTTAAAGAAATTCGTTTCTATGGGCCCAGGATTGACGGTGGTCACAAAAACATGATCTTCCATTAGCTCGAGCCGAAGTGCGTTTGAATAGCCAAGAACTGCGAACTTGGTCGAAGAATACAATGTTGATTTAGGAGTGGCAATTTTACCGGCCTGTGAAGCGATATTGATGATATGCCCCGATTTTCTCCGCTTCATATACGGAAGAACCAGCTTTGTGCAGGCCATTAATCCAATGACGTTAACAGCAAACATTGCTTTCGTTTCATTTAATTCCGTATCCTGCGCTTCTTTAAACGTGCCGAAACCGGCATTATTGACCAATACATCCACTTCACCTATTTGTTCATGGATGTCATTGAATACCCTTGTCACCTGATCAGTATCTGCAACGTCAAGCTTATAGGCATATGCGTCAACCCCATATTGGTTGATTAGTTCATTCTTTAGCTGTTGTAATTTATCCAGGCTTCTGGCCAAGAGGACGAGACGGCCTCCCTGCTTTGCACTTTGGATTGCAACTTCCTTGCCAATCCCTCCGGAAGCACCGGTAATAACAATAACTTTCCCTTGTAACTTATTCAAAAAAGTGAGCCTCCTTGAGAACATTAAGCGATTGAATACAGAATGACCCCTGATTGGATTTCTGTTTCGACTTCACCCAAATCTTCTAAATAATCCAGCTGACCAACCGTTTCCGAAAGTGTCAGGCCCACTTCCTGAAGGTAAACTTTCGGAAAAAGCTGCTGACACACTTCAAAGACCGATAAAGGTTTATCTTGAAGCATGCTTTTCACCTGCATGGCTCGGTTATGCTGCCGCTCGAATCTATATTGAATCAAGTCAGCAACCGCATCTCCTTCCACTTCAGTTCCATGTCCGGAGTATACAGTGGATATGGAAAAATCCAATAATTTCTGAAGTGATGCATTATATTGCAGTAACGGACGAGGCCTCTTACCGCCCAGAAGTAAAGGCGGTTCCATTAAAGGATTAGGTGAAATCTTAGCAAGCAAGTGATCACCCGCGATCATGACACCGTCACTTTCCCTGTAAAAGGATAAATGGCTTTGCGCATGCCCTGGAGTCTCGATCGCTTTCCAGCCTGGAAGACCAGGAAGCTCATCCCCCTCGGCCAAATATCCATGCAGCTTCCGTTGACTAAGGAAGCTGATTTCATCGCGGTTATGGATCAGTTTATTTTTCAGCTCTTCTGCCACTCCAAACTTCGTGGCATAATCAAGAAAAAAACGATTATGGGTTTCAAGGAACTCATCACTGATAGTCAGCCAGCGCTGATTGTTTTTATGTCCATAAACAGGGATATCCTTTTCAAAGAAATCGAGTGCACCTGCATGATCAGGATGATGATGGGTTAAAATGATTTGTTCGATATCAGTCAATTCCAGACCCAAATCACCAAGTCCATTAGTCAAGGCTTCCTTTGATCGTTTTGTTTTAACTCCAGTATCAATTAGCGTTAAAGCATCCCCTTTAACAACATAAACATTTACATCGCCCACTGCAAATGGCGTGGGCAATGCAAGTTTTGCGATATCTCCATTCCAATTCGCCATAATCTTTTCCACCTTAGAAATTATATTTATATAAATCTTTTTATACGCTAGACAGGATTTTTAGTACACTTATCAATAAAATATAGGTATAATTACCATTTTACATGTATTTTTAATCACTGTCATTATTTTCACATAATTCATGTCTATTTTTTGTCGTCCATGCATATATTATCATTGACAGAGTACTGATATATCCTTCATAATCACAAGTAATTAAAGACGGATGGCTTTGATTAAGGCCAAGTAAATTTATTGATGGCGTAAAGAGAGTGAAGCTCGGAATGTGCTGAAAGGCTTCATCGCCCCCTCATTATTGAACCTACCTTATGAGCCTTCAGGAAAACCTGACGTAATTCCCGCGTTAGAGGAATCAAGTGCAGCTTTTCTGTTTATTTGTTATGGAAAAGTTGAACAAAGGTGGTACCACGGAAGCTAGACCTTTCGTCCTTTATTGGATGAGGGGTCTTTTTGTTTTTAAAAAAAGACCGAAAATTTAAAAGAAAAAGGAGCGAGAAATATGAAAAAAATCGCATTTATCGGGGCTGGATCGATGGCAGAAGCAATCATTTCGGGGCTGGTGACTCAACAGGTGATTGATCCAGCAAATATTTTTGTAACAAATAAATCCAATGATGACCGGTTAAATTATTTAAAGAAAGAATACGGGCTAACTGCCACAAGATCGCTGCAGCAATTAGTACAGAATGCAAACCTTGTCGTACTGGCGGTGAAACCGAAAGATATTTTAGAAACGATGCAATCAATAAAAGAATACATTCGCGAAGAAATGCTGTTCATTTCCGTGGTGGCCGGGGTTCATACAACAAGTTTGGAAGGAGTCGCCAACAAACAGTTCTCAATCGTCCGAGCCATGCCTAATACATCGGCAGCTGTAGGAAAATCAGCAACTGCCCTTGCGGCTAATGGTCACACGAAAGAATCGCAATTACAAACGGCGATTACCCTTTTTGAAACGGTAGGAACCGTAGCTGTCGTTGGCGAAGCCCAGCTAGATGCGGTAACAGGCTTATCAGGAAGCGGGCCGGCTTATATATATTACTTGGTCGAAGCATTGGAAAAATCAGCAGAAAAAATAGGTCTCGATTCCGAAACAGCGAAGCAATTGATTCTCCAGACACTGATGGGTGCGGCCGATATGTTACAGAAATCACCTAAAACGCCTGCCGTACTAAGAAAGGAAGTAACTTCACCAGGCGGAACGACTGAAGCAGGTCTGAAAGCACTTCAAGCACATCAAGTGCAAGAAGCATTCATTGCCTGTGTACAAGAGGCGACTGAGCAATCGAAGCGAATGGGCGATCAAATAAGTAAAGAACTTGCCAAGCATGTAGTTTCACAGTAAAAGGCACATGATGATTACCAGCTGTTGCCTAGCCACTCCCGTATAGGCAGTGGCTAGGCAACAGCCCTTTTTTTATGATCCAACTCCTGAAGGCATAGGGAAGGTCCAAGTCTTTTGATTTTCCAGCCCTTCCGCAGTGCGCGTTACTTTATAATGAGCATATCCGTTTCATCAAAACTCCAATCCTTCGAATACGCAACCTCCCAATAGTAACCATCGGGGTCTGAAAAATATCCGCTGTATCCTCCCCAAATAACATCTTGAGGTGATTTCTCGATCGTTCCCCCGGCCTTTTCAGCCTTGTTGATCACTTCATCCACTTCTTCTATTGATTTAGCATTATAAGCGAGCGTAAGCCCCGGGAAACCATGTTTCTTAGGCGGTGCTTTCTCATTGATGTCCTTTGCTAGCTCCTCTAAAGGATACAAAGCAAGTTTCGTTCCTGCATTATTAAAAAAAACGATTGCTGGTTCTTCCTCTTTTATCGATGTGCGGAATCCCAACCCATCCCGATAAAACCTTAAGGATTCATTGATATCCTTAACACCTAAAGTTATAAGGTTAATCCTGTTCATACTATTCCTCCTTTTTTCTTCTTCAAAGGGTAATTCGACATATGAATCATTTTCCCTTTATAGTTTTGATTGACCATCAAGCCACACCATCACAAATGCTTCTTCTTAAATCTCCTAACAAGGCTCACCATTTGCCAAAATCGGTTCCAAGAGTATTCCTTCTCGGATTGGTCCTCATGCAAATTACGTAGGAAATCCACTTTCTTTGCCGAATGAATACTTGTTTTGTCATCTGTAAAGGAATTGCCTCATACTTATCGAATTCAACAACAAAAGGGGGAATCTCGATGAATACAAGTGCAGTTGCCCGGTTACTGAATGTTTCCCATAGTACGATTCAACGCTGGGTCACCCAATTGAACATGGAGGTAGAACGGAATCAGCTTGGCCACTATCAGTTTTCAGATGAAGACATTGCATTATTGAGAAAAATCCAAGATCAGCTGAACGAGGGCATCATTCTCCAAAAGGTCAGTATATCAGAGAAAAAGATTAGAAAAGCAACCGGCCAGAAACACTCCGAAACGAATAAAGAACATGATCAACTGATAGAACGAGTCGTCAGGCTTGAAAATGGACTGAAAACAAAAGCGGACGATGTTGTATCCTATCAACTTTTACAGCACAGAAGTGAAATGGAAGAAATGCACAAGCTCGTTAAAAAGCTCGAAGCTCGTATCGAAGCGTTAGAAACACCAATTGTCCAGCCATTTGATTATTTCCTCGCGGCTGAAGAAGCTGCTGCCACTAAAAAGACGAAGAAAAGGCCATTCATAAAAATGATTTTTGGAAATAACAGAAGGAATGATAGTTCATCATGGAGCACAGCCGACAGCGATTAACATCGATTATATTCAAGATCGTTAATGAGCACCCCACCATAACCATTTTTCCTAGGCTCAAGTACTTCTTCGACATTCGTGCAGTAAATAAAGACCTGATCTGATTAATTACCCCAAAAATAAAAAGGCCAGGACCCAAGATTTATCTCACCTGGGTCGGGCCTTTTCATCATCTTAAATCAACACTGCACGGTCATTGAGCATTTTTTCGCCTTTAATGCGCTGGAATTCGTTAAGCAGTTTTTCAACGGTTAGCTTCTGCTTTTCAGCGCCTCTAGCTTCAAAAATGATCTGTCCCTTATCCATCATGATCAAGGAATTTCCAAGATCGATGGCCTGCTGCATATTATGGGTCACCATCAACGTCGTTAACTGGTTCTTTTCAACGATTTCCTTCGTCAGATTTGTCACAAGCTCTGCCCTGGAAGGATCAAGTGCTGCTGTATGTTCATCAAGAAGCAGGATTTTAGGATCGGTGAAGGTCGCCATCAGCAATGAAAGTGCCTGGCGCTCCCCACCTGATAATAACCCCACTTTTGCAGTCATCCGATTTTCCAAGCCTAAATGAAGGGTACCCAAACATTCTTTAAAAAGCTCTTTCCGTTTTTTTGTCACCCCGAAGCCCAAACCTCTTCTGTTGGTTCTGCCATATGCAATCGCCATATTTTCTTCAATCGTCATATGTGGTGCCGTCCCCAGCATCGGATCCTGAAAAACGCGGCCAATCATTTTAGCACGAGCATGTTCCTCAATGGCCGATACGTTTTCCCCATCAATGATGACTTCACCGGCATCAGGGAGAATCTTGCCGGATATCATGTTCATCAGCGTCGATTTACCTGCTCCATTACTCCCGATGACTGTTACAAATTCGCCTTTAGTCATCTGCAGTTCAAGATTCCCAAGGGCTAGCTTTTCATCTGGTGTCCCTTCATTGAAGACCTTATAAATCTGATTTAACTGAAGCATATCCTTCTCCCCCTTTCGATGAAGTCCCACCATGGCGCATCTGTATTTCTTTGAGCCGCCTTTTCTTTCGGCTTTTTTCCTTTTGTTTATCGGTAATTTTCGGAATGACAAGTGCCCCGACCACAATAAGTGCCGTAATTAATTTAACATCACCTGTATCAAGGAAATCTACGCGGAGTGCCAAAGTTACGACGATTCGGTAAATGATCGCTCCTCCAATGACCGCAAGTGTCGCACGTGCAATCGTTTTTGAGCCAAATAATGCTTCGCCAATTATAACGGATGCCAATCCGATGACGATGATTCCAATCCCCATGCCAATATCGCTAAACCCGTTATATTGGGCAACCAAGGATCCCGAGAAAGCCACAAGTGCATTTCCGATTGCAAGTCCCAGGATTTTCATGTTTCCTGTATGGGCGGAAAAACTCTTGACCATAGCTTCATTATCACCCGTCGCACGTAAAGCAAGACCGATTTCCGTTTTTAAAAAAGCTGACATTCCAGCTTGAATGATTAAAGCCACAATCAACATAACAATTAGTATGGCCCACGTTTTGGGCATGCTATCACCGAGGCCCACTATCGTTAAAAGACCATTCAACACATTGTCCACCCCTGTGCCAGCCCAGGCATCCTGAATATTCGTGATGATGGTTGTTTGGGAAAGCAACGGAATGTTGGATGCACCCATGATCCTTAGGTTGATGGAGTAAAGTGCGATCATCATTAAGATACCTGCAAGGAGTGGATTGATTTTCCCTTTCGTATGAAGGAAACCCGTTATTGTGCCAGCAATGAACCCGGCAACCATTGCACTCAACGTGGCTATGATCGGCGAGAAACCGTTAACGATCATAATGGCGGCAACAGAGGCCCCTGTCACAAAACTGCCTTCCACTGTCATATCCGGGAAGTCGAGAATCCTGAATGTTAAATATACACCGAGTGCCATGATCGCATAAATCATTCCCGACTCAAAAGAGTTGAATAAGGCTGAGAACATATTTTTCTTCCTTCCCCGAACAAAAGCAGAGTTTATTTTACAAACTCAGCATCTGCTTTCCATTCTTCTTTTATTTCAACACCCATATCTTTTGCTGCCTTTTGGTTGATGACCAATTTTAGTTTTTGTGGATATTGAACCGGGATATCTCCGGGTTTTTTGCCATCCTTCAGGATTTCAACCGCTTTTTGCCCCGCTTCATAACCAATATCATAGTAACTGAAGCCATAGGCTGCAAAACCACCCGCATTCACGGAATCCAGCTCGCCAACAAACAAAGGGATATCTTTATCATCTGCCACAGAAATGACCGATTCCAGTGCCGAAACAACTGTATTATCAGTAAAGATATAGAAAGCATCCGCTTTTCCGATTAATGATTCCGCTGCCTGTTTAACATCTGCAGAAGTTGAGACAGATGCCTCCACAACTTTCAATCCCGCTTTTTTCGCTTCCGCTTTCACATTTTTTATTTGGACGACGGAATTTTGCTCCCCTGTATTATAAACGGTTCCAATTGTCTTGGCGCCAAGTTCATCTGCTAGGAATTTCATTGACTTGGCAATTGCTTCAGGATGGGAATCCGTCGTACCCGTCACATTTCCGCCTGGCTTATCCAAAGATGTAACAAGCTCCGCCGCAACAGGATCGGTAACCGATGTAAAAACGATTGGAATATCCTTGGTCGCATTTAAAGCGCTTAGGGCACTAGGAGTGGAATTCGCAAAAATCAAATCCACTTTATCCCCAACAAAGTTATTGGCGATCGTTTGACTGTTATTTTGGTCACCCTGTGCAATTTGAAGATCATATTTGGCATTGATGTCGCTATCCTTCAATGCCGCCTGGAATCCTTTATATGCTTGATCCAGGGAATCATGCTGTACGAATTGTGATACCCCAATGTTGAATGTATCTTTTCCGCCTTCATCCTTCGCCGCATCTTTTTCCTTGTCATTTCCACACCCAGCCAATAATAACCCTGCGACCAATGTCATAGCTGCAGTTGAATATAATTTCTTTTTCATATTTTCCCCCGCCTTTTTTCTTATTTAAGACTATGTCTTTCTAACGAAGCCAGCATTTTCGCTTTTATGTCCTAAATTATAATCGTTTAGTCCCAATTATCCAATATATATTTTAACTTTTTAGAATTTTTCGAGTTTTTAATGTAAAACATCAAAAAAAGCTGCTGTGAAAGGTATGATAACTTTCACAGCAGCTTAATGGAATATCAGTGTTCGACTACTTGATTAACAATTTCGGTAACTGTAGCACGATCAATTTTTTCTTTGCCTTCTTTTAAGGCCTTCAATGTGGCTTTTGCCAATTCCAAAGGTATTTTACAGAATTGGATGATCTCTTTCGTTTCAATTTCCCCAATGTACGCATCGGCTAATGCAAGATTATGTTCCGTATGGGCAAGCATCTCATCGAAACCCCAGCCATCCGGATAAAAGTTCACACCACGTTCTGCATCCTCCTCACGGTTACGCAGGATATTGACCGTTTGGAGTCCACGGCCAAATGCGATGGCAAGTTCACGGTCCGTTTCCGTTCCATCGTACCAGTTCCACATATCGGACAGCATGACGCCAACTAAACCCGCAACATAATATGTGTAATCATCGAGCTCTTCTTCATTATGAATTTGCCAGTCCTTAGTAACCCATTTTGCCATGCCTTCGGCCATTTCCTTTGTCGATTCCAAGACTTTGGCTTTTGCACCGGGAGGACAAAATTGAATCCAGTCCGAAAGAAGCAGGGTCACTTCGGGCAGAAAATCCTTATATGGTTCAAATAACGATTGAAGTTCTTCTTCCCTATGATCCGCCCCAAGCAGCTCGCTTAGAGCATGTAACAGGGTAACCTTAGTATCTGCAGGCAGATCGGGGTGGTCTTCGATCTCATCGATGGCGCGCATGCAAAGGTATGCAGCTCCAATTGCCTCCTGTAATCCCTTCGGAAGATAGCTGATTGGAATGAAAAAAGTCCGGCTTGTTTTTAAGAGAAAATCCATTGCTTTAGTATGTAGGTTACTTTGGTCAGTCATATTTACACTCCTTTAAATATCCAATGAACAATTGATTAATTATATCAAACATTCTCTTTGATTTCAGCTACCCTATTCCTTTGAATATAAAGGAACTTTAATGGCCATTAGATCTTCAGCCATGATCGTGTTTGCGAAGATAGCTTCGCTTTCCTTCCTTAACCTCTCCGAATCCTCTGGAGTATACCGTGAGCTGATATGGGTAAGGATTAGATGCTTAGCTCCCGCTTTCAAAGCCGTTTCTGCAGCCTGAACGGTGGTCGAATGATAATAGGCGGATGCCATTTCAGATTCTTCTGCTGAAAATGTAGCTTCATGAACAAGGTAGTCCGCTGAATCAGCAAGAATGAGAGCATTGCTGCACACACGCGTATCACCCAGAATCGTGATGATCCGGCCTTCTTGCGGAGCACTTAGATAATTCTTCCCATTTAAGATACGGCCGTCATCAAGACTGACCGTTTGTCCATTTTTCAATGCTTTAAAAAGCGGCCCCGGCTTCACACCTTCTTGCAGCAGCCGATCGACGAGCAAGCTTCCCTGGCGATCCTTTTCTACAATCCGGTAACCGATACTGTAGATGCCATGATCCAGCGCCATGGCCGTCACGGTGAATTGTTCGTCCTCAAATGCCACGCCTTCCTCTATTTCAATGATTTCCAATGGATATTTTAAATGAGTGCCACTCACCTGTAAGCTCGTCTTAATAAATGCATCAATGCCATGCGGACCATATACGGTCAATTTATCCACTCCGCCCTGAAAAGATCTGCTGCTTAAAAACCCAGGGAGTCCGAAGATGTGATCACCATGCAAATGGGTGATGAAAATTTTTTCAATCTTTCGCGGTTTGACTGCCGTTTTTAAAATTTGATGCTGTGTTGCTTCACCACAATCGAATAACCAAACCGTCCCGCGCTCTTCCAATAATTGAAGAGCGATTGATGTCACATTACGCGCTTTAGCCGGAACGCCAGCGCCTGTACCTAAAAAAACAAAATCCACGATACTACCTCCGTTGCAAATACTTTATGACTTAACTATAGCATAATCAAAGGTGCTCTTTCATTTATGACTCATTAAAACCGAAACAACATTAAACTTTTAATGAAATATGAGAAAAAAAATGCGCAAATTGATTGCTTTGAGGGAAAGCTAAACGTAAAATTAGAAATTGGTACACAATCGGGAATTCCAACTTTATAGACAGATTTAACGGAAAGTTGAGGTTTTAACATGACAGAAAACAATAAACCCACAGCATTGATTATGATTTTTGGTGCTACCGGAGATTTAGCGAAAAGGAAATTGTTTCCTTCCATATATCGACTATTTCAAAAAGAGAAAATCAATAAATTCGCCGTCGTTGGAGTAGCAAGGAGATCATTGACGAACGAAGAGTTTCAAACAAGTGTCAAGGACTCCATACTTAAGTTTGGACATGCGGAAGAAAAGGTAGACGAATTCATTTCCCATTTCCATTATCACTCCCATGACGTAACTAGCTCGGAATCATACCTGCAGTTAAAAGACATTGCCGAAAATTTAGACGGGCAGTACCATTTAGAAGGAAATCGGATCTTCTATTTAGCGATGGCACCTGAGTTTTTCGGAACGATTGCCGAACAGATTAAAGCTCAAGGCCTGACTGATTCGACTGGATATAAGCGCTTGGTCATCGAAAAGCCATTTGGGCACAGTTTCGAAACTGCCCAAAAATTGAATGAGCAGATTCGAACTGCATTCGCTGAAGATGAAATCTACCGTATCGATCATTATTTAGGAAAAGAAATGGTTCAAAATATTGAGGTCATACGTTTTTCAAATGCCCTATTCGAGCCGCTTTGGAATAACAGATATATATCTAACATCCAGGTTACTTCAAGTGAAACACTTGGCGTTGAAGAACGTGGGCGTTATTATGAAACTAGCGGTGCCCTAAGGGATATGGTCCAAAACCATCTGCTGCAAATGGTTGCCTTGCTTGCCATGGAACCCCCGATCGCTTTGACAACCGAAGAGATCAGAAGCGAAAAAGTGCGGGCATTGCGTTCACTTCGACCTATGAAGGTGGACGAAGTCAATCAATACTTCGTCCGTGGCCAATATGGTGAAGGAACGATAGGCGGTCAAGCACTTCCGGCATACCGCAATGAACATAACGTAAATCCCGAATCCAACACAGAGACCTATGTTGCGGGTAAATTGATGATAGATAACTTCCGTTGGGCCGGTGTACCTTTTTATATCCGTACCGGTAAGAGAATGGATGTCAAATCAACGAATATCGTTGTACAATTCAAAGATATCCCAATGAATCTATATTATAAAACAGAAGAAACGTTGAACCCAAATCTTCTCGTTATCCATATCCAGCCAGACGAAGGTATCACACTGTACTTAAATGTTAAGAAATCCGGGACGACATCCAATACAAAGCAAATGAAGCTGACCGTATCCAACAAAGGGATCGAACACATAAATTCTCCTGAGGCATATGAAAAGCTATTGTTTGACAGCATGCGCGGAGATGCTACAAACTTCACTCACTGGGACGAGGTTGCCCTCTCATGGAAGTTCGTCGATACCATTTCCGATGCATGGGAAAATACTAAAGAAGAATCTTTCCCTAATTATGAAGCAGGATCCACAGGTCCACTTGCATCCGATGAACTCCTGGCAGAAGATGGACATATTTGGTGGCAAATCAAGAAAAGCGAAAATAATGATGATTGATAGGATATCAAGAAGGGATGCAGATTTGAATTCTGCATCCCCTTCTTCATTCATGAAACATTCTTCCTGACCAATTTCTCCCGGATAATATGAAACATTTCCTTGGGCTTTGACATTTCTTCATCTCTTTCTAAATTAAGCCAAAATGAAACACCCAGTTCTAAGACAATGAATAATAAAAAAATGGCTACAGCCAACCAGATGATGAACATTAGTCATCCGCTCCTTCTCTCTTATCTGCCTACTGTATCCTATGGTCCGTCCATGGCTTTCAATGTTTATGTTTCCTTTTCCGCAGGTGTTTAAACCTAAAAAGATGGATGAATGACATACATCATACTACATTTCCATAAAAAAGGAAATAAACCAGCACTATTTACACCTAGTTCATTTTTACCCTTTCCAACCTTTTGGACTCTTTATAGAAAAAGAATGGTAAGGTCTTGCTGAGGTTACACTAGAAAAGGTGCCAGTAATGGCACCACTAACTTCGATGTGGGGGGATTATCGAATGGACATTCGTGAAGGACTAATTCCAACAGCGTTGGGCACAGCCGTGACAGCTGCTGGTTATGCAATGAAGCAGAACCGGCGCTCAAACAAAATGGTGGCTAATACGGTATTTGGTTTCGGTTTGGCACATATTGTATTAGGGGTCATTGACCTTGTGGAGCATCGGAGATAGTTTTTTTAAAAAAGCCGGCTTAAAAGGGAATTCCCTTTTAGCCGGCTTGAACTTATTATTTTTCCATCCATTCGGTATGGAATGTTCCTTCTTTATCAATGCGTTGATACGTATGAGCTCCAAAATAGTCACGTTGGGCTTGAATAAGGTTAGCTGGCAGCGTTTCTGTACGATAGCTGTCGAAATAGGCAAGTGCCGATGACAAGCAAGGAACCGGAATTCCGTTCATCACTGCCGTTGACACTACCTCACGTAGAGCTCCTTGATAGCTTTCGGCAATCCCTTGGAAATAAGGATCAAGAAGCAGGTTGTTCAAGTTCGCTTTACGATCGTACGCTTCCTTGATTTTTTGAAGGAATTGTGCACGAATGATACAGCCGCCACGGAAAATCATTGCGATTTCGCCATATTGCAAGTTCCAGTCATTTTCTTCTGATGCTGCTTTCATTTGTGCAAATCCTTGTGCATATGAACAGATTTTGCTCATATAAAGTGCTTTTCGGATACTTTCAATCAAAGCCTTTTTGTCGCCTGTAAATGATTCGGCTTTTGGACCACGAAGGATTTTACTCGCTTCAACACGCTCGTCCTTGATTGCTGAGATAAACCGGGCGAATACGGATTCCGTAATGATTGGAAGCGGAACACCAAGATCAAGCGCACTTTGACTTGTCCATTTCCCTGTTCCTTTTTGGCCCGCTTTATCTAAAATGATATCGACCATCGGCTTGCCAGTTTCTTCATCATATTTTTTGAAAATATCAGCAGTAATTTCAATTAGATAACTATCAAGTTCCCCTTCATTCCATTCAGTAAAGACTTCATGGAATTCTTCAGCGGACAGTCCAAGAAGATTTTTCAAAAGGAAATAAGATTCGGAAATCAACTGCATGTCCCCATATTCAATACCATTATGTACCATTTTCACATAATGACCTGCTCCATCCGGTCCGATATACGTACAGCAAGCATCACCATCGACCTTAGCTGAAATATCCTTCAAGATCGGTGCAACCAGTTCATATGCTTCTTTTTGACCCCCAGGCATGATGGATGGACCTGTTAGAGCCCCTTCTTCCCCTCCTGAGACGCCTGTACCGATGAAATGGATGCCAAGCTTGCTTAATTCGTCATTACGGCGCTGAGTGTCCTTGAAGAAGGTATTTCCTCCATCAATAACGATATCCCCTTTTTCAAGTAACGGTTTTAATTGCTCGATTGTCGCATCTGTTGCAGCACCAGCTTTAACCATCAATAAAATTTTGCGTGGTGTTTCCAAAGAATGGACGAATTCCTCAAGCGTGTAAGCGGCCGTTACGTTTTTACCTTCCGCTTCCTTCATCATTTCGTCCGTTTTTGATCCTGAGCGATTATAGACGGAAATTGAATATCCTCTGCTTTCAATATTAAATGCAAGGTTCTTGCCCATTACCGCTAGTCCGATAACGCCAATCTGTTGTTTTGTCATGATCATCTTTCCCTTCTCTATATCTTTACACAGCTTATACGCTATTCTTTTTCAAAAGAAGGATCATTCCTCCTGGATTGCTCAAAGAAATCTTTGCTGAAGCTAGTGTCTGTTCCAATCGAACGGTTCTTCAAGGGTAATCCCTTTTTAATAATATTTTCTCCGTACTTATTTTGCAAGTGTTCCATCGCTTCATACAGAGGTTCTTTTGCTGCATCCTCTTGAAAGGAGAAAATATCCAGCTGTTTGAAGGCTGACTCTTTCTCTATGACATCATAGGCAGTGACACCAAGGAGTCTGATCCCTTCCCCATTCCAATTTTTCATAAAGAGATCTGTAGCTCCATCCAGGATATCCTTTTTTTCAAAAACAGGATTAGGAACCGTCCTGCTTCTCGTTATAGTGCGGCGGTCTTTGTAACGGATCGTCACACCTATTTTTTGACCAAGCAGGCGTTTATTTTTCAAACGGATGGCTACCCTCTCAGAAAGCTTTTCCAATACACCGATCAGTTCTTTTTGATTTGTGGAGTCATGTGGCAGAGTTGTTGAGTTCCCAATGCTTTTATGATCAAAAATCGCTTCGGGATCCACAATCCTGGGGTCAATTCCATTAGCCCTATCTTTCAAACGGATGCCATTGATCCCAAGAAGCTGTTTCAGTTGACTATCATTGGCAATTGCAAGGTCCCTGATCGTCATTATGCCGATGGTTTTAAGCTTTTCCGAGGTCTTATCCCCGATTCCATGCATTTCGTTCACTTGTAAAGGCCAGAGCTTTTCCGAAATATCCCTTTTCCTTAATATGGTGATTCCCATTGGCTTCTTCATATCAGAGGCAGTTTTGGCCAAAAATTTATTAGGGGCAATCCCGATGCTGCAAGGGAGATCCATCGTATTCAAAATTCTTTCCTGAATGCTATTGGCTATATCTAAAGGTGAACCCAATTCGGCGCATTCACTAATATCCAGATACCCCTCATCTATCGAAACCGGTTCAACCATCTCTGTATATTGCCTCAATACATCGAAAATAGCCAGTGATGCCTTTCGATAACGCTCGAAATTCGGTTTCTGAATGACTAATTGAGGACATAGTTTTTTCGCCTGCCAAATTGGCATGGTCGTTTTAACCCCGAACTTCCTCGCCTCATAGCTGCAGGTGACGATTATGCCTCTTCTCTCTTCAACATTGCCTGCAATCGCAAGCGGTTTGCCTTTCAATGAAACATCATATGACATTTCAACTGAAGCATAGAAACTATTCATGTCTACATGGAGAATGACCCTGCCATTTTTGGGATACATGTCCTTCATGTTTGACCGTCACATCCTTGTAAAAATAAAAAACACCGGATAATAGGGCCAATAAAAAACCATTTCTTTTAAGATACCCCTATTTATCTTTGGTAACCACAGTGAAAGATGATGCAAATCCAAGAAAAACAGCCATCATGTCATTGATGACTGTACATAAATTCCAGCAATACTTGAACAAAGATGATACGAGTTTTTGAGGATCAATGATTGTAATCAAACGGCTACCCCATTGGCAACACCCTGCATATATTCAGTTTATTGATTGCCTGGCTGGACTATGTGTCCGGCGGGGAGGACATCCGTCCATATTGCAATCCACCTCTGTTCATCATTGCCGAGAGCTGATTTACCTGGATATTACCTCATTCATATCTATCAGTGGTAACAATTCATTCCTGACCTTGCCCATTCCAGCAACAAATCCTTGCTAGGGGGAATCAATTATATGGCATCAGATTTCTCGATGGAAATCACGGATTAAAATCGGTAAAGCACATTCCTCATTTCCAACAAGAAATACGGCCACCTTCTTTAGATTTACTCAGGAAACTCTCTTCCGGATCTATTTTTCGATTTAATTATTCCCCGGATACTTCTTTGATGATACTGACAACCATTTCAGCAAGCTTCGTTAATTCCTCAACGGGTATTCTTTCATTCGTAGTATGGATATCTTCATACCCCACTGCGAGATTGACAGTAGGAATCCCAAAACCTGCAATGACATTGGCATCGCTTCCGCCGCCGCTTTTAACCAACTCGCATGGACGACCGATTTTCTCTGCTGCCTTTCTTGCGACTTCGACTACATGATCGCCAGCCCCATATTTAAAACCAGGATACATGACGTTAACTTCAACTTCAGCACGTCCGCCCATTTCAATGGCGGCAGTCTCGAATGCCTCTTTCATTCTCGCCACTTGTTTTTCCATTTTTTCAGGAATCAAGGATCTTGCTTCCGCAAGGATTTCAACATGGTCACAAACAATATTGGTTTGCTGTCCACCTTGGAAACGTCCGATGTTGGCTGTCGTTTCCTCGTCGATCCGGCCTAACGGCATTCTTGAGATCGCTTTGGAAGCGATCGTAATTGCCGAAACTCCTTTTTCAGGAGCGACACCAGCGTGAGCAGTCTTGCCTAAAATTATCGCAGACACTTTCGCCTGAGTAGGTGCAGCAACGACGATATTGCCAACTTTTCCATCACTATCAAGAGCAAAACCGAATTTTGCCGTTACAAGTGAGCGATCCAATGCCTTTGCCCCTATCAAGCCAGATTCTTCACCGACTGTTATGATAAATTCGATTGTCCCATGCTCGATATTCTGTTCTTTCAACACTTTAAGCGTTTCTAACATGACCGCTAATCCAGCTTTGTCATCCGCTCCTAAAATGGTCGTTCCGTCTGACACTATGTATCCATCTTTGATGGAAGGCTTGATTCCACTACCTGGTACAACCGTATCCATATGGGAGGTGAAATAAATGGTATCTACGCCTTCTTTCATTCCTTTTAAAGTACATACTAAATTGCCTGCACCATGACCAGTAACTGCTGTTGTATCATCTTCAAAAACCTCTACACCCAGTGCCTCGAATTTTTCTGTCAGCACTTTGGCGATGGCTGCTTCATTTTTCGTTTCGGAATCAATCTGGACCAATTCCATAAATTCACTAACTAAACGTTCTTCATTAATCATAAAATAAAACCTCCAAAAAAGTTTTCCTCTTTAATTATACTTCTAAAAGCGGCGCCCCGGCAAATAATGTGAAATTGAGGAACCGTGCTTAAATGGAATGCTGGTCATCCCCCGTCCAAAGTTCCCCTTAAAAAGGGTGAATGATAACATATAAATGGTTTTCGAATTCTTCCCAGTATGGAAAAGAGCCCAAAATAGATATATTTCGGGCTCCTTGCAGTTGGATCATAACGGGATATTGCCGTGTTTTTTCCATGGACGTTTTTCTTTTTTGTTGCGAAGCATTTCAAGTGATTGAATGATCTTAATCCTTGTTTCCCGGGGATCAATTACATCATCTACCATTCCAAGACTTGCAGCAACATATGGATTAGCGAATTTATCACGGTATTCTTCTATTTTAGCTGCACGAGTCGCTTCAGGGTCTTCACTATTTTGAATTTCACGGGCAAAAATGATATTTGCCGCTCCAGCAGAACCCATTACCGCGATTTCCGCATTTGGCCATGCAAATGTTAGATCAGCACCGATGGATTTACTATTAAGGGCCACATAAGCTCCTCCGTATGCTTTACGCAGGATGATCGTCAATTTTGGTACTGTTGCTTCTGAATAAGCGTATAGCAGCTTTGCACCGTGACGGATTATCCCGCCATGCTCTTGTTTAACGCCCGGGAAGAAGCCTGAAACATCTTCAAACGTAATTAACGGAATGTTAAACGAGTCACAAAAACGAATAAAACGGGCAGCCTTATCAGATGAATCAATATCCAGTCCCCCTGCCAATACTTTTGGCTGGTTACAGACAAGTCCCACTGATTTCCCTTTGATTCGGGCTAAGCCGACCACTATGTTTTTCGCAAAGCCCTCTTGCACCTCCATGAAGGAACCCTCATCGACAATTTGCTCCAATACTTTCCGAACATCATATGGACGGATCCCTTCATAAGGGACTACATCCGTTAAGTCCGGACGGTAGTCATCTCCATCGTCCGTTTCCAAAACAGGCGGCTTCTCTTCATTGTTTTGTGGAAGATAGCTCAGGAGACGTCTAACGTCGGCCAATACTTGTTCTTCTGTCGCTCCCTTGAAATGCGCATTACCGCTTATGGTATTATGTACAGTCGCTCCACCCAACCCTTCAGATGAAATCTTTTCACCCGTAACCGTTTCAATGACTTTAGGTCCTGTTATGAACATTTGGCTCGTTTTTTCAACCATGAAGACAAAGTCGGTTATGGCTGGAGAATAAACGGCTCCGCCTGCACAAGGTCCCATAATAACGGAAATTTGTGGAATGACGCCTGAATAAATGGAGTTCCGATAAAATATTTGTCCATAACCGTCAAGGGAAACAACACCTTCTTGAATACGCGCTCCACCAGAATCGTTCAAACCTATGAAGGGGGCCCCATTTTCCGCTGCCAAATCCATAACATTGGCAATTTTCAGAGCATGCATTTCCCCTAGTGCACCGCCAAATACAGTAAAGTCCTGGGAAAACAGATAAATGTCGCGGCCGTTTACCTTTCCATAACCGGTGACAACCCCTTCTCCCGGTCCTTCTTCCTTTTCCATGCCAAAATTAGTATTACGGTGTTTGATGAAAGGATTAAGTTCAATGAAAGTTCCCGGATCAACTAAAAGCTCGATTCTTTCCCTTGCAGTAAGTTTGCCCTTTTCATGCTGCTTATCGATTCTTTCTTCACCGCCGCCCATTTCCACTTTGCGGCGTCTGTCATATAAGTCATTGATCGTTTCATATATGTCTGTCATTCCTGCTCCTCCTTTGATCCGGCTCGTTCACAAAGCTCAAACAATACACCTGAAGTAGACTTGGGATGAACGAAAGCAACATCTGCTTTGTGTGCTCCCTTTCTTGATGAATCATCAATCATGCGCAATCCTGATTCTTTAATTTCTTTAATTCGATCTTCGATACTATCGACACCAAGGGCCACATGATGAATCCCTTCACCGCGTTTATCAATGAATTTGGCGATTGGACTTGACGGTGACAACGCTTCCAATAACTCCAAACGGGTATTGCCTGCCAAGATAAAGGCCACTTTTACGCCTTGGCTCTCCACTGTCTCTATTCCTTCAAGTTCCAAGTTCAGCGTTTCCGTGTAAAGTGGTAAGGTTTCATCAAGTGACTTGACGGCAATACCAATATGATCGATATTTTTAATCATCATTCATCCCCCCATGTTATGTATTATGGATGACTCTATTAAAATACTATTAATCTTCCATTGAAGCCTTTCAAGATTCGGAATAATATGAACATTGTACTTTTACTTGTTTCTACTAAACGTTCAAGTTAAAATAAAACCAATTAAACTGTTTGAGGGAGAGAGAGCATATGGGAAATAAAAAAATAAGAAAGATCGTCGTGTATTTAATGCTTATCTCGATGTTGATGACGACCTTATTATCAGGTATCGCATTTCTTTTATAATAAATATCGGAATGAGAGGGAAGCAAAGACTTCCCTCTCTTTTTTATTTTATCGCTCCGTTTTTCTTTGCCAAAGTTTTGAAATCATCATTCGACTTGGTGATTAACACCTTTGTGCCGATAGGGACTTTTTCATACAAACGCTCTACATCGGCTTTATGCATCCGTACACAGCCATTTGAAATGAATTTACCGACTGACGACGGTTGATTCGTACCATGTATCCCGTAAATCCTGCCATCGGTATTTCGTGCATCAAATCCAATCCACCTCGATCCCAAAGGGTTCCTGGGATCGCCGCCCGGAATATTCTTTTTTCGATAATAGGGATTGACCGCTTTTATTTTAACCGTGAAAATCCCTTCAGGTGTCAATTCCTGACTCTTCCCAGTGCCGACCGGCAGAATCTCCTTGACCTCGTTATCATCAATGAACGCCAATTTATTGTTGGCTTTATTGATGATGATAAAAGGATCTCCCGGCTTAACCGATTGAGGTTGAGCTTGTACCTGTAGCGGCCACAAAGATAGCATAAGCAACAAAGAAAGGATCCATTTCATTTATATCAATTCCTTTACTTTTTTGCTTAGTTTAAGCCATGTGCCTCTTTTTCATTCGGTTATTGGCCAGCTTGGGTAGCCCCTTGAAGGAATGCTTCAACAATAAATAGCGTTCCATTTCCTTCATGAGCTGCAGTAATGCGGCCCTTGATTCAAACTCTTCCCGTGTCTGTGGAAGTGCCATTCCCCTAAAATGCATCTCCATTTCTTCAAGCTTCTTCAGATAAAGAATGGCCGTATTTTGTGGATGGACGTTTTCTGCCAGGTCCTCAATAAAATCAGCCACTATCCCGCTTTGCTTGACGACCAATGGAATATTCGTGACTAGAGGAAGAATGCGTTCAATTATTTCAAATTGCTTTTCACGCATTTTGAAATAATGGTAATACAGGTCTTCTTCCCTTAAGAAATGATTTTCCACGTCCCTGAAGGCAAGGCTTTTGGCTTGGTTAAGAAGATTGGCTGTTTCAGTAATTTCCTTACCATCCCATGTGTGGTCATTATCCCTTAAATAGCGGACAATCCCCATTAAGATCGCACTAAAGTTAGTTTCGATACTTTCCTGATAGGCAAGCAGTTTTTCTTCGACACTGGGCATGTACAGATTCATGACAAGTGCAACTCCAACTCCAACGGCAATTAATATCGTTTCATTGATCAGCAGGGAAAAAGTGATGTTGCCAGCTCCATAAAGATGCATGATGATGACACTGCTCGTTACAATTCCCTCATTAATCTTCAAGGCAACTGTCGTAGGAATGAAAATCAAAAGGATCAACCCTATTGTCAGCGGATGGAACCCGATGAAATGAAAAAATAGGGATGCATAGACCATTGCGATCAAACAAGCTAAAAACCGGTGCCAGGAGGCATCCACCGACTTCTTTTTTGTAACTTGAATGCATAAGATCGTTATGATTCCCGCAGCCGAAAAATATTCCAGGTTAAGCATTTGTGCAATAATAATTGCCAGGGTAACCCCCAAAGCAGTTTTAATCGTCCTGTATCCGATTTTAAACATTGTTATGTATCACCTGGCTCTTTCGCTATCTATTATAATACTATCAGGATTTCTGATGTTTTTACAGTCCTTTGTGAATGAAATTTCCAATTTTTCAAAATCCATTCACTCAAAAATACATTATAGGAATAAAATAAAAAAAGGTAACCTAGTCGTTACCTTTTTTTTATAATTATATACTATTTGCCTTGGCTTATAAAACTTTTTCCAAGAAGTCTTTTGCACGCTGGCTTTTCGGATTGGAAAAGAATTCTTCCGGAGCACTTTCTTCGACGAGAAGACCCCCGTCCAAGAAAAGTACACGATCGGCCACTTCTTTGGCAAATCCCATTTCATGCGTTACGATAAGCATGGTCATCCCAGTATGTGCCAGTGACTTCATTACCTCGAGCACTTCTTTTACCATCTCAGGATCAAGAGCTGAGGTCGGCTCATCGAAAAGCATCACTTCCGGATTCATTGCCAATGCCCGCGCAATGGCGACCCGTTGTTTTTGTCCGCCTGATAGACGATTCGGATATGACGATTCTTTATCGGCCAAACCGACTTTAGTCAAGAGCTCCCGGGCTTGTTTTACTGCTTCAGCTTTTGATAATTTTTTCACCTTCATCGGTGCATATGTCAGATTCTCCAGGACAGTTTTATGAGGAAATAAATGAAAATGTTGAAAAACCATTCCGACATTTTCACGCACTTTCATGATATTGGTCTTTTTTTCAGTGATGTTTTGATCTTTAAACCAAATTTGACCATCAGTTGGAGTCTCAAGCATATTGATGCAACGCAAGAAAGTTGATTTTCCCGAACCGGATGGGCCGATGATCGCTAACACTTCACCCTGCCCTATCTCGGTGCTGATGCCTTTTAATACCTCGAGCTTACCATAATTTTTTTTGAGCTCATCAATTTTAATCACTGCGTCTCATTCTCCTTTCAATCACCTTGCCTAAGATGGTAAGAACCATAACCATCACATAATAAATGAGACCGGCAAATAAAATCGGCTCGAAGAATTTATATGTCTCACCGCCGACAATATAAGAACGGCGCATGATATCCCCCAACCCAATAATTGTGACAACGGCTGATTCCTTCGTTAAGGAAATCACTTCGTTCACAAGGGACGGCAGGATATTCTTGATGGCCTGCGGAAGTATTATATTAAGCATCATCCCTGAATAGGGTACCCCAAGTGCAAGTGCAGCCTCACGTTGCCCTTTATCTACCGCTAGAATGCCTCCCCTGATAATCTCAGAGATGTATGCGGCAGAGTTTAGCCCGAATGCTAAAAATGCTGCTTGGAATGCTTCGATTTGAATCCCTAATATTTGTGGTGAACCAAAATAAATCAGCATTAATTGCAGCACTAAAGGGGTACCGCGGAAAATGGATGTATAAAAGTCAGCAATCCAATTTAAGGGCTTGATTCTACTGATTTTAAGTATAGATAATAATATTCCCAAAACAAAACCGATTACAGCCGCAACCGCTACAACCTTTAATGTAGTCGGTATTCCCTCCAGGATATATGGAAGGGAGGGTATAATCCTATCAAATTCCAGATTCACTCCATTCATCCTCTCTTATGAAGGCCGTTCTCATGGGCCTTCCTCCTGCTTCATTTAATGTCAATAAAGCGCGGAAAAACGTTCAGAAGGCATATTGCATCTCTTCTGAACGCTTTTCCTCTCTTGTATTATTCAGTTTCGCTGCCACCGAACCATTTTATTATTAATTTTTCCATTTCACCATTCTCTAACATTTTTTTCAATTCGGCATTGAATTCGTCAGTTAACTTGCTTCCTTTTTGGAAAGCGATTGCCGAACCGGCATCTTCTTCACCAGATTTGATCACATAGCCCACCAAATCTTTATTATCTTTCAAATAGCCTTTTGCCACAGTATCTTCCATGATTGCGGCGTCAAAACGTCCTGTGGACATTTCTTGAACAACCTCTGGAATACGATTCCGTTTTTCAATTTTCATCCCGGTCTTTTTGGATTTATTCAAGTCGTTTGCCAATGTCTCCTGAATGGATGCAAGCTGTACCCCTACCGTTTTCCCTTTTAAATCTTCAACAGTTTTGATCTTACTGTCCTTTGTCGTGATGATCATGTTTTTAGCTGTATAGTATATATCACTGAAATCAACGGATTGTTCACGTTTTTCTGTTGGAGTCATTCCAGAGATAACGAAATCGACCGATTTATTTTCCAGAGCCGGAACAAGACTATTAAAGTCAATGTCCTTCACTTGAACCTCATAACCTAATTTTTTACCGATTGCTTTAGCGATATCAATGTCAAATCCTTTTATTTGATCACTTTTAGATGTTTCAACATATTCAAATGGCGGATAATCCGCAGATGTTCCCATTACCAGGACCTTTTTGTCTTCTTTGCCAGCTGTGTTTTTATCTTTTTTCTCAGATGTTCCGCATGCTGCTAAAATACCTACTAATAACACAGAAGTAAGCAACAATGCTAACTGCTTTTTCAACTTCATTATTATTCCTCCAAAATGATATTTTCAATTCTCTTGTTATTAAATTTGGTTTTAGGTTACATAAATTAATTAATTCGCATAACTAATATTCATACACTAATGTGTATTTTAACACACTCTAATAATTATTCAATAACGTAAAAAATAGATTTACTTTTCGAAATATTCACTCAATTAACCTTCCCCATTTCGCACTTTTTCTCCAGAGGGGATATATCTGGCTTCCTTATCTATCTTCTTTCCTAAATGTTCCTTATTTATGCAAGTTCATGAATAAAAAAAAACCCGTCGATTGGCGGGTTTTTTTGCTTATGGCTATAGCTTACACTTCTTCGCAATATTGATCGAAGTAGTCTTGTAATTTTTCAACTACGGACATCGGGTGGTGCCCTTCAATTTCATGGCGTTCTATCATAGTGATGATTTTTCCATCTTTCAGCAATGCAAATGATGGGGATGACGGTGGATACCCTTCGAAGTAATCACGGGCTTTTTCCGTCGCCTCCTTATCTTGCCCAGCAAAAACAGTTACAAGCTGATCAGGGCGTTTATCATTATGAATCGCATGAGCTGCTGCAGGTCTAGCTATTCCCCCAGCGCAGCCACAAACGGAGTTGACCATAACAAGTGTCGTTCCTTTTTGTGCAAATACCTCTGCTACTTCCTCGGGAGTAGTCAATTCTGTATATCCAGCAGTCTTAATCTCATCGCGAGCCTGTTTGACTACGTCGTTCATTAAAAAATTAAAATCCATATTCATGGTATGTGCCCCTTCCAAGTTTTCTCTTCAATCCTATCATAACAATTGCCACTTCGTGATTCAATAAATTTACCTGCTAAAGGTGGATAAAGGGATCTGAAACATGTTTAAAACGAAAAGGAAGCGGGAACCATGTGTGTAACAACAAGAAAACTTCTTACAAAGGGATGGGGCATGAGAAACAATTCAAGCCCCACCCCTTTCCTGTTTAATTTGACTTAAACGTATCAGTAAAAAATTGAAAGACTTGCTTAACAGCAGTGGTGACCGTTTTATTCCCTGACATCACTTCATTCTCCAGAATAGGGAGAAGACCTTTGACGGTTTCATTTTTATAGAACATCGTTTTAAGCTGGTGATCCATTAATGAATAAAGCCATTCCTTAGATTGCATTCTTCTCCGTTCTTGAAAAACACCAGATTCCTTGGTCATAGCGGAAAATTCATTCAATACATCCCAAAGCTCTGGAATTCCTTTACCGGTTATGGCAGAACAAGTATATGCCTTTCCTGCCCATCCCTTTGTTGCCGGCTGAAGGAAGTGCAAGATTCTACTATATTCGGACTTTGTCCTAATCGCCAACGGAATGTTCTCCCCGTCCGCTTTATTGACCACAATTCCGTCCACAAGTTCCATGATCCCTTTTTTCATCCCCTGTAATTCATCCCCGGCACCGGTTAGGACAAGGAGCATGAAGAAGTCGACCATACTTCGTACTATAGCTTCACTCTGGCCGACACCAACAGTTTCTATCAGGATGACATCAAATCCTGCCGCTTCACAAAGCAACATCGTTTCCCTTGTTTTGCGGTGAACTCCTCCTAAGGTGCCTTCGGATGGTGAGGGCCTTATGAAGGCACGGGGGTTTCTTGCCAGCTCCTCCATCCTCGTCTTATCACCTAGGATACTTCCCCCGTTGATAGAAGAGCTTGGGTCGACGGCTAGAACAGCAACCTTATGGCCCCTTGCACATAAGTAGGATCCAAACGTCTCGATAAACGAGCTTTTCCCTGCACCTGGCACTCCGGAAATCCCGATTCGAATCGAGTTCCCTGTATGAGAAAGGATGGAATGTAATAATTCCTGTGCAGGATCGAAGTGGTGGGGTGCATTGCTTTCAATCAGTGTAATCCCTTTAGCAAGATTGGCCCTATCCCCTTTTATGATTCCCTCTTTAAGTTCATGGATCGGTATGCTTACATTTTGTTTTTTGACGAATTTGCTTTTTGAAGCTTTGTTATGACTGGCTGTTAATTCTACACCTGGCTTTAATGAAGAAGCAAAACCTTCCTGATTGTTAAGATCGACCCATTCCGGCTTCTTGTCTTCACTCATTATTGGACCACTTCCTCATATCCGAGGCGATTGTATATTTCCTGAAGCACTTTTTTCGCTGCCTGTGGAATGACTGTACCAGGTCCAAAAATGGCTGAAGCGCCATTTTCCATTAAGTAATCATAATCCTGTGCAGGGATGACGCCGCCGACGATCACTATGATGTCTTCACGGCCCAATTTCTTCAGTTCCGACATTAGCTGCGGTAACAATGTTTTATGACCGGCAGCAAGCGAACTCATTCCGACAACATGCACATCATTTTCCACGGCCTGTAAGGCGGTTTCTTCCGGTGTTTGGAATAATGGACCGATATCGACATCATAGCCTAAATCCGCAAACCCCGTTCCTACTACTTTAGCTCCACGATCATGACCGTCCTGACCCATTTTAGCCATTAACAAACGCGGTCTTCTTCCTTCATTTTCAAGGAACTCTTCCGTCATGCGGACGACTTCCTCAATTTCCGCTTCTTTTGAGTATGCCGAGCTATATACACCGCTGATAGAACGGATCGTTGCTTTATGACGTCCAGCCACCTCTTCGACCGCATCGGAGATTTCACCTAGTGAAGCCCGTACTCTTGTAGCTTGCACAGCCAGTTCAAGCAGGTTACCTTCGCCTGTTCTAGCAGCCCTGGATAGCGCCTGAAGAGCTTCATCCACCTTTGCCTGATCACGCTTCGCTTTTAATTCGCCCAAACGCTTTAGCTGACTTTCTCGAACTGCGGTATTATCAATCTCCAGTATTTCAATCGGATCTTCTTTTTTCAAACGATATTTATTGACGCCGACAATCGTTTCATCCTGAGAATCGATTTTAGCTTGACGCTTTGCAGCCGCTTCCTCGATCCTCATTTTTGGAAGGCCGGTTTCGATTGCCTTTGCCATTCCTCCAAGACCTTCGATTTCTTCTATGTGAGCCCAAGCCCTTTCGATTAATTCATTAGTGAGCGATTCTACATAATATGAACCCGCCCATGGATCGATTACCTTTGTGATACCGGTTTCCTCCTGCAGATAAAGCTGTGTGTTACGTGCAATGCGGGCCGAGAAATCAGTTGGCAGTGCAATGGCCTCATCCAGTGCGTTCGTATGCAGGGACTGTGTATGTCCCAGTGCGGCCGCATGAGCTTCAATCAGGGTCCTTGCGACATTATTAAACGGATCCTGCTCGGAGAGGCTCCAGCCGGAGGTTTGGGAATGAGTCCTTAATGCCATCGCTTTATTATTTTTCGGTTCGAACTGTTTCATCAGTTTTGACCAAATGAAACGAGCCGCCCTCATTTTCGCCACCTCCATGAAATAGTTCAATCCTACAGCCCAGAAGAATGACAGGCGTGGTGCAAACTTATCGATATCAATACCTGCCTTCATGCCGGTACGTGCGTACTCAAGACCATCAGCCAATGTATAGGCCAGTTCGATATCCGCCGGCGCCCCCGCTTCTTGGAGATGATAACCCGAGATGGAAATGGAATTGAATTTCGGCATATATTTGGAGGTATACTCAAAAATATCAGCTATGATTTTCATGGACATTTCAGGTGGGTAGATATACGTATTCCGAACCATATATTCCTTTAAGATGTCATTTTGAATCGTGCCCGAAAGCTTATCCTGTGTAACGCCTTGTTCTTCAGCTGTCACGATATAAAAAGCCAGGATAGGTAATACTGCACCGTTCATAGTCATTGATACGGACATCTGATCTAGCGGAATCCCGTTGAAAAGGATTTTCATGTCAAGGATGGAATCAATGGCAACTCCCGCTTTCCCCACATCACCGACAACGCGTGGATGATCGGAGTCATAACCACGGTGTGTGGCTAAATCAAAGGCAACTGAGAGCCCTTTTTGCCCCATCGCCAGATTACGTCTGTAGAACGCATTGGATTCCTCAGCAGTCGAAAAACCTGCATACTGGCGTACCGTCCAAGGACGATTGACATACATCGAAGGATAGGGCCCCCTTGTAAACGGAGCGATGCCTGGGACACTTTCCATATGCTCCAATTCGCGATTATCTTCTTTAACATAAAGCGGTTTGACTTTTATTTGTTCATTGGTTTCAAACAGAAGGCTATCGATATTTTGCCCAACGGCTTTTTCGGCTTCTTTTTTCCATGCTTCTACCGTCCCTTTAATCTTAGCCTTGGCAGGATTTATAGCAGAAAAATTCGGTTTTTTCATTTCAGTTCACCCCTAGCTCATGCAATAATTCCAATAAAATTGCTATTACGTTCGTTTTAACATGGATAGAATCTTTCATTCCGGCTTCACTTAGTGTGATTTCCAATTCTTCTTGCTGCTTGCCAGCCAAATAAATATTGATTTCAGGGAATTGCTTTTTAATTTCTTTAATTGTGATTGGGGCTAATTCCGCGTAGTCACCATCACTGCCGCAAATACAATAGATAGGGAAATTGGTCGAAGCTACGTAATCGACTGCTTCCTGAATGGTTTGACACCCCTTACTACCTACTGTTTCAATACCTCCTGCTGCAGCCAGACTTTTAACGAAATCTGCACGGGGTTTATAGGATTTAAGGTTTTTCAAATTAATCAAACCGATTGTTGGAGCTGTTCCATTTATTTCTTTATAACTTTCACTGCGCAGTCTTATTTGTTCGAACTGAATGGATACCCGTTCCAAGGCGATTGGCGTAATGCCAACCGGCTTCTCAACTTTCATGTATGACACATGTTTATCCAGTGTCGGGGTTTTAATCTTATCAGCTGGATTCGGATAAACATTCGTTCCGATAATACTATCTTTTCTGAAAGCCGCATTTTGAACTCTTCCTAGGTATACTTCAGCTATGTCTTTCTGTAGGGTGCCTTGCTTAATCAGCTCTAAAATCCCCCCGGCTTCATCGATTTCAAGGAATTTCGCCCAAGCCTTTTCAGCCAATTCATCCGTTAATTGTTCAACATACCAAGAACCGCCAGCAGGATCGACCACGGTGGTGATATTTGTTTCCTCTTTTAAAATCAAATGAGTGTTACGGGCGATTCTTTCTGAAAAATCATCAGATTCACCAGTTGCATGAGTAAATGGATGAATTTGAAGATATTGAATGCCACCGATAGCTGCAGCAAAAGCTTGGTTTGTGGTCCGAAGAATATTGACGTGCTGGTCATATAGCGTTTCTGTCAGTTCGGAAGTAACAGCATGTATGGCCATTTTAAAATGATCCGGAGCTGTATCGAAGGCTTCAGCAAGACCTGCCCAAAGCCTCCTGGCAGCCCGCAGTTTGGCGATGGACATGAAGTAATTGGAATCGACTGCAAACGAAAATACTATTCTTTCGGAAACTGAAGAAATGGAAAGCCCTTGTTTTTGCCCTTCCAATAGATATTGGACGGCTGCCGATAATCCGTACGCGATTTCTTGAACGGCATTGGCTCCTCCATTATGATAGACTGCCGTATTAATCAGGACTGTCTTTAAATCCCGGCCTACCTTCTGATAATCTTGGATCGTCTTAAGCCATTCTGCAAAATAATGATCCGTATCCTCTGGCAGCTGACCGCCAATGAGCCATTCTGCAATGGGATCTTCTGCAACTACGCCTGTCAATTGGGCATTTTGCGATTCAGCAACGGCTTTGAATTGCGGGAATAATCCTTTTTGTTTTCCCTTAAGGTCAATGAAAACCGGGATTTCCCTTAATGGGATATCTTTAAACAATTTTTCAGCCCTTGCTCCCTCAGCAAGCAAACTTGCAGGGTATGCCACGACATTTTGACCGCGCTTGAATGACACCTTCATCTTTTCATTTGCCTCTTCAGCCGTGACACCGCTTACAGGTTGAACGACCAGCCAAGGTTTTTCATAATAACCCGTTGGAAACGTTCCTCGGGTATAAGGGAAGAACCCTGGCAATTCAGCTACATTTGCCGTTGAATCCGCCGTTTCTGTATAAAGTGGATATAAAGTGATGCCCTCATATGTATTCGTTTTTAATTTTTCTATACTTTTTCCTTTTAAACTGACTTCCGCAGCTTCTTTCCACTCTTCCAAAGAAGGCTTAGGAAAGGTTATGTTTTTTACATCTTTCAGTTCCATCTGTAATCGCTTTCTTATCGTCTGCCGCCTCAATCGCCATATCCATTCTTCGGGAGAACGAACGCTCAGTCAGTTCAGATAAGAAAACCACCCTCCCATCAATTTGATCTGGATTATACTAACATTCTATCATAATTTTCTTGAAATTTAAGCCAATAGAAATTAGCAAAGGAGTTCTAAGAGAAGCTGATAGCCTTTTTCGTCTCTTTGAAATAAAGTACAGCCCTGTTCTGTGCTAGAACAGCTCTCAATAAAATAATAGCAAAAATAAAATTTTTGTCGATGTTTTTCTAAAAAGAAGTACAAAAAAAGGAAGGAACCTACTGTCCTTCCTTTTTCTTCATTTTAGTATATGGAAGTGTTTTCTTTGGAAATCTTTTCGATGATTTCTTTAACTCTTGCGAGGAATCGTCCACATACCAGGCCGTCCAAAACACGATGATCTAGGGATAAACAGAGATTAACCATATCCCGTACTGCAATCATGTCATTTATGACCACTGGCCGTTTCACAATTGTTTCAACTTGTAAAATGGCTGCCTGTGGATAATTGATGATTCCCATGGATTGGACAGAACCGAATGAACCAGTGTTATTAACAGTGAACGTGCCACCTTGCATATCCTCTGCTTTTAACTTACCCGCCTTCACTTTGGATGCGAGTTCCTGTATCTCCCTTGCAATACCTTTGATTGATTTTTCATCTGCATTTTTTATGACCGGTACAAATAAGGCATCTTCAGTTGCAACGGCTATTGATATATTGATTTCTTTCTTTTGTATGATTTTTTCGCCTGCCCACATCGAATTGAGCTCTGGAAATTCCGTAAGGGCTTGAGCAACCGCTTTTACGAAAAAGGCAAAGTACGTTAAATTATAACCTTCTTTTTGTTTAAAGTCGGATTTTAGATTATCACGCAACTTCACCATATTGCTTGCGTCAACTTCCACCATCGTCCAAGCATGCGGAATTTCGTGCTTACTTTTCAACATATTGGACGCAATTGCCTTACGGATGCCGGTAACAGGTATTTCCTTGTCACCAGCCGCAGTCGTAGCGTTTGTTACTGGGCTGGTTTGACGATCAACTTGAGGAGCGAGCACTTTAGGAGCCGAATCGGGCATTGCCGAAGGCTCATCCGCCTTAGGAAGATTCCCTGATTCAACAAGTTTAAGTAAATCTTTACGGGTGATCCGTCCCTCATTCCCCGTTCCTTTCACTTTTGAAAGATCGATTCCATGCTCCTGGGAAAGTTTTAACACTGCTGGCGAATAGCGAGCTTTCCTTGATGGTTCGGCCGCTTGCTGTACATTTCTTGTAACAGGTGCATCAACTTTTTCTACGCTATGAGAAACAGCTTGCCCTACATTATCGTTATCCGTCTTTGCCGTTTCAACTTCAATCGAGCAAATGACTTCCCCGACTGCTAACGTTTGATTCTCATCCGCTTTCAATTCCTTGATGATGCCGGTGAAGGAAGAAGGAACCTCAGCATTTACTTTATCCGTCATCACTTCAGCTAACGGGTCGTATTTCGTGACATGATCCCCAGGCTTTACAAGCCATTTACTGATGGTTCCCTCTGTGACACTTTCGCCTAGTTGAGGCATCTTCATTAATTCCATAGCCATAAATCGTTCCTCCTTCTTAACAGTCATTAATACTCAGCCAATTCCCTCATAGCTTTTTCCACCTTATCTGGATTCACCATAAAATGTTTTTCCATCGTAGGCGCATATGGCATGGCAGGTACATCAGGTCCGGCCAACCGTTTTACAGGAGCATCCAAATCAAAAAGGCAATGCTCGGCAATGATGGCTGCGACCTCACTCATAATGCTTCCTTCTTTATTGTCCTCCGTAACCAGTAAAACTTTCCCCGTTTTAGATGCCGCTTCTATGATAGCATCTTTATCTAAAGGGTAGACGGTGCGCAAGTCAAGAACATGTGCAGAGATTCCATCTGCAGCTAATTTTTCTGCTGCCTGAAGGGCAAAATGCACACAAAGGCCATAGGAGATGACAGTAATGTCTTCCCCTTCCCTTTTCACATCCGCCTTACCGATTGGAAGTACATAATCTTCAGTGGGTACCTCACCCTTGATCAAGCGATATGCGCGTTTATGTTCAAAGAAAAGCACTGGATCTTCATCGCGAATGGCAGCTTTAAGCAAACCCTTTACATCATACGGAGTGGAAGGCATCACAATTTTCAAACCCGGCTGATTGGCAAAGATTGCTTCAACCGATTGTGAATGATAAAGGGCTCCATGAATTCCTCCTCCATATGGGGCACGGATCACCATAGGACAGCTCCAGTCATTATTGGAACGGTATCTAATCTTGGCTGCCTCTGAAACAATTTGGTTAATGGCAGGCATGATGAAATCAGCAAATTGCATCTCAGCTATCGGCCGAAGCCCATACATGGCGGCTCCAATTCCCACTCCTGCAATTGCAGATTCAGCGAGCGGTGTATCGATGACCCTGGCTTCACCGAATTGGTCATATAAACCATGAGTCGCTTTAAAGACCCCACCTTTTTTTCCAACATCCTCTCCCAATACGAATACACGGGAATCACGTTCCATCTCTTCCCTCATTGCCATTGTTACAGCATCTATATAAGAAATCACTGGCATTCTATTACCCCCTTACTTTTGTGCATACACATGATTCATTGCACTTTCAGCCTTCGGATATGGAGCATTTTCAGCATAATCAGTAGCTTCGTTGACTATCTTCATGACTTCATCATTCATTTGTTTCTCAAGATCCTCATCCATGATTCCCACTTCTTTTAAATACGCTCCAAATGTCTTTATGGAATCCTTTGTTTTAGCTTCGGCCACTTCATCCGCTGTCCGGTAGCTTCTGTCATCATCATCACTTGAATGTGGAGTGAGCCTATATGAAACGGTTTCTACAAGGGAAGGCCCCTCTCCCCTTCGTGCACGGTCAGCCGCTTCTTTCACTGCTGCATACACTTCCAATGGGTCATTGCCATCCACCGTTATTCCAGGCATCCCATAGCCAATCGCCCTATCGGAAACATTTTCACACGATAGCTGTTTCTCAATAGGAACGGAAATCGCATATTTATTATTTTCACACATGAAAATGACCGGTAGCTTATGCACACCTGCAAAGTTGGCCCCTTCATGAAAATCGCCCTGATTTGATGAACCTTCCCCAAACGTTACGAATGTTACTAAATCCTTACCTTCCATCTTCCCAGCAAGGGCAATTCCAACTGCATGCGGGACCTGTGTCGTTACAGGTGACGAACCGGTGACGATTCTATTTTCCTTTTGACCAAAATGTCCAGGCATTTGACGTCCCCCGGAATTGGGATCTTCCTCTTTCGCAAAACCTGAAAGCATCAAGTCTTTTGCGGTCATTCCGAAGGTAAGAACCACACCAACATCCCGATAATAAGGCAGTACATAATCCTTTTGCCTATCCAGCGCAAAAGCTGCTCCAACCTGTGCAGCTTCTTGCCCCTGGCAGGAAATTACGAAGGGAATTTTCCCGGACCGGTTTAAAAGCCACATACGCTCATCAATCCTGCGGGACAAAAGCATTGTCCTGTACATATCTAAAACCTTTTCCTCAGTTAAGCCTAATTGTTCATGACGTTTTTCTACCATCATAAAACCTCCTGACCTTATTCTTATGAATGAATGGCAAGTCCATCGATAGCAAGCGCCGCCTCGCCGATTGCTTCAGAAAGACTTGGATGTGGATGAATTGTCTTGGCTACCTCCCAAGGTGTCGCATCAAGTACTTTTGCAAGTCCAGCTTCTGAAATCATATCCGTAACATGTGGTCCGATCATATGAACGCCAAGTATATCATCCGTTTTCTTATCTGCAATGATTTTGACAAAACCATCTGCTTCCCCGAATACAAGGGCCTTACCAACTGCACGGAATGGGAATTTCCCAATTTTAAGTTCATAGCCTTCCTTGTTTGCCTGCTCTTCCGTCAAACCTACGCTGGCAGCTTCAGGGCTAGAATACACACATTTTGAAATTAGCGAATAATCCAACCGTTCTGGTTTTTGGCCTGCCATATGCTCAACGGCTGTAATACCTTCATGGGAGGCAACATGAGCCAATTGAAGACCGCCGATACAATCACCGATCGCATAGATATGTGTTTCCTTCGTTTGGAAGAATTCATTGGTTTCAATAAAGCCTTTTTCTTTCACAATTTCCGTATTTTCAAGGCCGATCCCTTCAACATTTGCTGATCTGCCCACGGAAACCAGCATTTTTTCAGCTGTGAATTCCTCTACCGATCCATTTACTTCAGCAGAAATAGTTACTGAAACATCCGTTTTCAGGGTTTCAGGCAATACCTTGGCACCTGTAACGAATTTGACGCCTTTTTTAGTTAGGAGACGAAGCATCTCACTAGAAATATCATGATCTTCTGTCGGGATGATTCTATCCGCATATTCAAGTACTGTTACTTCAACACCAAAATCATTCAGCATCGAGGCCCATTCAATTCCGATAACTCCCCCGCCTACAATAATCAATGATTTTGGCAGGCTCTCAAGCTTTAGGGCTTCATCCGATGTTAAGACCAATTCCCCATCAATTGGTAAACCTGGCAGTGTCCTCGGACGCGAACCGGTAGCTATGATAATATTCTGAGGAATAAGCATTTCATTTTCACTGCCATTATTCATTTCCACGGAAATTGTCCCAGGCATCGGTGAAAATATAGATGGACCAAGTATACGTCCTAATCCTTCATAAACGGTTATCTTCCCTTGTTTCATCAAGTGCTGAACACCTTTATAGAGTTGATCAACCACTTTATTTTTTCTTTCCTGTACCTTAAGGAAATCCAACTTTACATCCCCGGTAATAATACCGAATTCCTCGCTCTTCACTGCAGTCTGATAAACTTCTGCACTTCTTAAAAGTGCTTTTGAAGGGATACAGCCTTTATGTAGACACGTTCCGCCGAGCTTGCCTTTTTCCACGACAGCCGTTTTCAATCCTAATTGTGCAGCCCTTATTGCTGCCACATACCCACCTGTTCCTCCTCCGAGGATAACGAGGTCAAATTCTTCAGCCAAAACCACTCCTCCTCATAATTACAGATTGTCACCTTTTTACTTGCACTATGTTTATTACGTTATCCATGTTGAAAATTCCTGTGTTTATTTAAAAAAAACACAGGAATCTATAACTTGTATAACTACATTCATTTTCTTCCATTCAAGATATGCTTTTCATTTTGTAAAAATTGACTTCTTGAATTCCTCATACGAGCAATGCGCTCCTCTGCCATCCTGTCCGCTGCTTTGTAAGTTGGAATTTGATCACGTTTTGCAATCTCCATGACTCGTTCAATGGTATCATAAACCGTTTCCACTTTCTTAAGCGCTCTTTCCCGATTATACCCTAAAAGCTCATCAGCCACGTTTATGACTCCACCTGCGTTAATTACATAATCAGGAGCATATATAATACCTTTTTCATGAATTTGATCGCCATGAACAGGATCCTTCAATTGATTATTGGCTGCACCTGCAATGACTTTCGCCTTGATTTTATTGATTGTTTGATCATTTATGACAGCCCCTAATGCACAAGGAGCATAGATATCACATTCAACCCCATAAATTTCATCTGGATCCACTGCTGTCGCCCCAAAGGATTCAACTGCACGGGCCACGCTTTCTTTATTGATATCAGTCACGATCAGTTTAGCGCCCTCCTCATGAAGGTGGCGGCATAAGTTATAAGCTACATTCCCGACGCCTTGGACTGCAATTACCTTGCCTTCTAAAGAATCATTGCCGAATGCTTCTTTTGCAGCAGCTTTCATACCGCGGTATACCCCATAAGCAGTTACAGGGGAAGGGTTACCTGAAGAACCGAATGCAGGGGAAATCCCAGTGACAAAATCCGTTTCCTCGTGGATGAGATCCATGTCTTCAACTGTCGTCCCTACATCTTCAGCTGTTATATAACGCCCATTCAGCCCTTGGATATACCTTCCGAACGCACGGAACATTTCTTCATTTTTATCCTTGCGCGGATCGCCGATGATGACGGTTTTTCCCCCGCCTAAATTCAAGCCGGCTGCTGCATTCTTATATGTCATTCCTTTCGAAAGCCTTAAAGCGTCTTCTATGGCATCTTCTTCAGAAGCATACGTCCACATCCTTGTGCCACCAAGTGCAGGTCCCAATGTCGTATCATGAATGGCAATAATCGCTTTCAAACCCGATTGTTTATCCTGACAGAATAGCAGTTGTTCGTAATCATACTTCTCAAGATATTTAAAAATTTCCATAAAGGAATCCTCCCTAGATGTTTTAATCGTTTGTGTCAGATATGAGGATGCTAAATTACTCCTCATTCTTACTGGTTACTACGTTCATTTTAAATAAATTCCGCTAAACACATGATATTTTTCCCATTTGGAATGGTTCCCTTGAAAAATCCATTCACTTTTAAATATGCAAATAACATGCCAATAAACTGAAAAGTGAGAGCCTTTTTAACCAAAAAAAGGAGATGCTGGTTCATAAGTTGGACAACTATAGCCTATAACAAATTTAAAAAAATTTCATGTTAGAAGTGGACTCTCACTCAAATTAAAATAAATCAGAAAATTCCGTGCAGTTTTTTTCATAGTGCGCAAATTTTAACGTGCAAAGAATTTCATAGTTCGAATTTTTCCATTTTGTAATACAGATTTCTAACTGATATCCCCAGCGCTTTTGCTGTAAGTGTTTTATTTCCATTGTGTGTATAGATCGCTTGCTGAATGATTTCGGCTTCATACTGGTCTATTATCTCCGAGAGCGGTTTACCCGATACGTAGCCAGAAGAAGGCCTCATTAATTTCTCCTGTTTTAATGGAACCTCTTCGATAAAATCGGGAATATGCTGTATATCAATGATCGTCTCGTTCAATTTCATGAAAATGATCGCCCGTCCTAAAATATTCTCCAGTTCCCTCACATTCCCTGGCCAGTTATAGATTTGCATCTTATGTATAGCATCTGCAGTGATTCCCTCTATGCTCCGTCCATACTCCTGATTGATTTTATGAATTAAATGCTCCGCCAATTCTTTCAAATCTTCTTTTCGCTTTCGTAAAGGAGCAATGAAAATGGGCATGCGGTTCAGCCTGAAATATAAATCTTCCCTGAATGATCCGCTTGATATTGCCTGTTCAAGGTTGATATTCGTAGCTGCTATGACACGGACATTGATGGGAATCGGCTTTGTTCCCCCCACTCTGATGATTTCCCGTTCTTGTAAAACCCGTAGTAATTTTGCTTGGATGTTGGCTGGTAATTCACCAATTTCGTCCAAAAAGATACTCCCTTGATTTGCCTCTTCGAAAAAACCGACCTTTCCGCCTCTGCTTGCCCCTGTAAAGGCTCCCTCATCATAACCAAACAGTTCACTTTCAAGTAATGATTCTGAGATGGCCGCGCAATTTACACGTACGAATTTATTGAATTTCCTATCGCTCGCATTATGGATGGCGTGGGCAAACAACTCTTTTCCTGTCCCTGATTCCCCTCTCAATAAGACAGTAGCGGGTGTCCTTGCCGATAATTTCGCCTGTTCAATCGGAAGCTTCATCTCTTCGGAAGCTCCTATTATATCATCAAAGGAATATTTAGCCTGCAATGTCCGGATAATTTGTCTCGCCCGATTCAATTCGTGAGTCAATGCTTGAATTTCGGATACATCATGAATGACGCCAACACTGCCTTTCAAGCACCCGTCCACAATGATTGGAGCTACATTCACAATCACTTCCTTATGTTTTGGGCCGACACGCATATTGACACCCCGAACAGGCTTTTTTGTCTGGAGCACTTTCATATGCATACTATCACCTTCGTAAATATCGATGGAAGCCGGCTTACCAATCACTTGGTTCTTTGTTAAGCCAGTGATTCTTGTATATGCCGGATTGATCAATAGTCCCCTCCCTTGATCATCCACGACCGATATGGCTTCATCACTGGATTGAATGATTGCCTGGAGCATCGTCTGTATCTCTTTTAAATCAGTGATCTGCTCCGCCAATTGCACAGCTTCCGTTTTATTCCTAAACACAGAAAAAGCCCCTATGATTTCCTTATCGGCATTTACCAGAGGAATCCTTGTCGTTATAAGCTCCATCCCATTAGTAAGCGTGATCTCCTGATTTACTTCTTTTTTGTTCATTTCCATCACTCGAAGTAATCCAGTTGAAGGGAAGAGATCTTTGATATGTCTGCCAATCACATCCTCGCGCTTTGTGTCAGATGCTCGTTCCGCACTATCATTGAACATGATGATGAATCCCTCATGATCAATCACCACCATCCCTTCACTGGTCGTATTCAGGATCAAATCCATTTTTGCCGAGGCATTCTCCAATTTATTTATTAAACGATTTTTCTCTTCAAACAGCTTAGTCATAATGAGGGCGACACTTCCAGGAATGAGTATCGTTTGATCATCCATATCCCTTTTTATCTTTTTATAGACGGACGGGTCTCCAGTCGTATCAAAAATGATGTCCAAATCCCAATCCAATCCCTTGCTCCAATTAGTCACTGTAGGAATCCTTCGCTCTTTTGCAGCAAGCATTCCTTCAGCCGATTCATTTGTATCAGCCATACAAACAATTGAGAATACTTCACTTTCCGAAAGGAGTTTCAACACGGTTGTCCCTCCCACTCCTCCCCCCACTATCATGACTTTTTGCATGAGCCATCCCCCTTAAATAATTACCCATTTATTATATCTATCTCTGCAATTTTTTTCATACTCCACATCTCATCTTACCATATTGGTATCCTTTAAAAAAAGCCACCAACTTCCAGTCATTTTCTAGATTCCCGAAACTTGACAAATATTTTATATCTATTATCATTTTTAAAAGATGGAATTTTCGGAAGGGATTTGACAGCATGAAACGTTTAATCGCTTTTTTGATTCTTTTTATACCCGGGGCCTTCGCTGCCTATGGCATAAAAATAATGAGGGACATGGTGTTCGGTATTTTACAGCCTCCCTATCCAGTCCTTTGGCTGCAATTTTTAATCGGACTGCTTTTAGCGATTGCCGGGATAGCCTTTATCGCAGGCTTCGTCCTTCATCGAGATCGAAAACAAAATAAGGTCCAAAGCAGGTTCAATAAATTTTAAACACTAAAAAGAACACAAAAAAAGAAGGTGCCATATAATTATGACACCTTCTCAGGCTGTCGACAAAGTCGACAGCTGTTTTTTATAAAAAGTTTAGCAACAATATATTGTGTCCTTCTTTCAAATTTACAACTAAATATGCTAATTAAAAGATAAAAAAACCCCTTTTTCTCCAACAATTCTTTTGGAAAAGGGGTTTGTCTACACTCTGAGAAGGTGCCATATAATTATGGCACCTTCTTTCTTTATCTCGATTTAAGTCCTTCTCTGGCCCGTACGGCTGCCTCAGGAAAATCGGTTATGATGGCACTGCACCCCAATTTGAATAATCTTTTCATCTCGGCTTCCTCATTGATGGTATATGGCCGTACAGCAACACCCATGCTCAACGATGCTTGAATAACAAAATCAGGGGCAGCCCGGAAATTTGGATGGATTGCGCTCCCGCCTATTGCTTTGGCATATATCCACGGCATGTACAGACCATCCCTATAAAGCGGTGCCGTCTCCAGTTCCGGTGCCAATTGATGGCATTTAACCAAACTGTAATGATTGAATGATGAAAGGATAATCCTTTCATCCATTTCATAGGCACGGGTGAGCTGTATGACTTTCTCTTCTAAACCTGGATACAGAAAAAGCGTGTTTTTCAGTTCAATATTGCAATAAAGCTGATTGTCGTTAAGCCAGATAAATAGTTCTTCAAGCGTCGGAATGTTTTCTTTACTCAATTTCCCCTTAAAGTTTGGGGACGCATTAAGTGTTTTCAACTCCATCAAGGTCCTGTCTTTTACATACCCTGAGGCATTCGTGGTCCGATCGAGCTTTTCATCGTGAATGATGACCACTTCTCCATCTTTCGAGAGCTGGACATCCGTTTCGATTCCGTCAGCCCCCACACGTGCAGCTTCTTTGAACGCAGACATCGTATTTTCCGGATGTGTTCCTGACGAGCCTCGATGTGCAAAGATTAAGGTCATGATGAAATCTGCCACCTCTCCCAAAAATCGTTATATCCCAATTTTATGAACAGACACAGCAAATTATTTTCATCTAGATCAATCATTTATCGGAAACTTTCAAAATGCAGGTGATTATTTTCGGCATAGAAGGTTCCTTTCGTCAAACAACTCAATTTCTTTTCCAAACTTTTGATTTGCCAGCAGGTATCCGGAAAGGCCATTTGACCAATCGTTATTTCACCTTCCCCTTTTGATTCAAGCATATCTATGATTGACTTCCGTTTCTCATCCAATTGAAGTATTGCGCCATCAATTTCTTCAATCAACATTTTGTTTGTTCATATTCCTTTATTGATTCGAGTTCCTTTATTTTTGATTCATATAAAAGCAAAGTATCATTCAATCCTTTTTTTAAAAGATTACGGTCAAACCCCTTGCCATTAATTATCGTTTTCCCTCCATACGAATCCCGATAACTGCCGCTCTAACTTTTCCATCCGCCTCAATAACGACGCCGATTAATTTTCCATCTTTTCATCCGTGAAGATATTCTTGGCTTTTTAGGAAACTCCCCGGCGAATATGTCGCTAAACTAAAAAAAATTAATGATTCAGATAATGAATCCCGCTTTTTCCACCAAACAAAAACGCCTTTTATTTATTGGATTCTTCCTGCAAAATCCAATAAATAAAAGGCGTTTAATTTTTTTTAATCGGCAGCGTAAAAAATTGAAGTTGCCGATTATAAAAAATCACAAAGCAACTTCTTCCTGTCCCCTTACCACCAGACGGAGAGTTCTTATTTATATTTAGCGGCTCTAGCCTTTATATGGTCAATGGTTACCCTGAATCTTAACAACCGTTTCCCCCTACCCCTGTCAAGATGCTTTATGCTCGAGACGGAGCTTATCGGCCACCATAGCAATGAATTCGGAATTTGTAGGTTTTGCCTTAGTCATGCTGACGGTATAACCGAAAAGGGATGAAATGGATTCTATATTGCCACGGCTCCAAGCCACTTCAATCGCATGTCGGATAGCACGTTCCACACGGCTTGCTGTAGTATTGTACTTTTTTGCAATATCCGGATATAAAACTTTGGTGATCGATCCCAATAGTTCAATATCATTATATACCATGGATATGGCTTCCCTTAAATACAAATAGCCCTTGATATGTGCAGGCACTCCAATTTCGTGAATGATGCTTGTGATGCTGGCATCGAGGTTTTTAGGCTTGGGTTCATTTTGGGGACGATAGCTAAACTGACTATGATTTTTTAAAACCGCCTGCCCTTTACCGCTTACCTGACGAATATGATTGGCTAGATTTTCCATATCAAAAGGTTTTAGGATAAAGTAAGACGCGCCCAAATCAACTGCTTTTTTCGTGACATCTTCTTGACCAAAGGCAGTAAGCATAATTACATTAGGCATAGCACCCCGTTTTAACTCACGAAGTTTTTCAAGTACACCTAACCCATCTAAATGAGGCATGATAATATCGAGGATCAATATATCCGGATCAACGCTTTCAAGCATCCCCAGGCAATCTTGACCGTTATGTGCCACCCCAATTACTTCCATGTCTTCCTGTGCAGAAATGTATTCTTCCAGAAGGCCAACAAGTTCTCTATTATCATCTACAACGCACACCTTAATTTTTTTCACGCTTGATTTCCTCCTCAACTACAATTGGTCTTTTTTTCTATATGACTAAATTCTATTGTAATTGAACTTTTCGACAATGGAAACTAAATTCCTTTTATTTTTGAAAAAATATAAGGAATTCAATATTATTCTCCGGATATCTCTTGTTTTCGACTTCGTTTGCTATTCGAATGAACCGATTGTCGAAAAATCTTCATTTCGTTTTCATTTTATCACATCGTTTTAAAAAAACATCTATTTTTTGAAGAAATCATATTTAATTCCTACCCATGACCTGCGTTTTATAAAAAAAGGGCATCCAAAAGGATACCCGGTTTCATTAGCTTGCCTTTTCATAATTATCTTTGTCATATATATTTATACCGGCTTCGTTTAACATCCATTCGATATGAACTCCATACCCACTTGTAGGATCATTAACAAATACATGGGTGACTGCACCGATTAATTTCCCATTTTGTATGATGGGACTGCCGCTCATTCCCTGAACGATCCCACCCGTTTTTTGAAGCAATTCTTTATCCGTCACTTTTAAGACCATTCCTTTAATCGCAGGAAACTTCTGTGGTATGGAACTGACGATTTCCACATCGAATTCCTCTACTTTGGAACCATCCACCACCGTCAGGATTTTAGCTGGTCCTTCCTTTACCTCATGGGAAAGGGTGATGGGGAGCGCCTTGTCATTTATCCCATTTTTAAAATCTTGATTTAATTTCCCAAAGATCCCAAAGGGACTATTGCGATTGATATTTCCTATTTTTTCTTTATTAGAAGAAAAGCGTGCCAATTTTTCTCCCGGATCACCATTGCTTCCCTTTTCGATGGACGTGACAGTCGATTGAACGATCTGTCCGTCCTTTACAACAATCGGCTTTTTTGTATCCATATCGGAAATGACATGTCCCAATGCCCCATATTTTTTCGAGTCCGGGTGATAAAACGTCATCGTTCCGATGCCGGCTGCTGAATCACGGATATACAAACCTAATTTGTAAGTTCCTTCATTCTTATCTTTCAAAGGTAAAAGGGTACTATGAAGCACTTTATTCTCTCGGTTAATGACCAAATTCAACGCCTGACCCTTTTCACCTGCCTGTTGAACAAAAGGGGTTACATCCCCCATCTTCTTTATCGTCTGACCATTGATTTCTGTAATAATATCACCTATTTCAATTTTCGCTTTTTCTCCTGGTGATTTTTTTCCCTGCGCAGTATCAATAAGATGATGACCTACTACGAGCACCCCAAGAGTATTAAGCTTCACTCCAATGGATTGGCCTCCAGGCATGACTTTAAAGTCTTTTATCACTCTAATGTCGACCTTTTTGGCAGGCAGGCCTGCTACATCGAGTAACACTTCATTCGTCCCTGGTTTCTCAGCACCAAGCGTAATTGAAGTTTGCTCATCATGAAGCGAAATCCCATCACTGGATCCCGAAGCTTTTGCAGAAACAGGCAATGATTTGGAAATACTATATTGACTTCCTTCAAATAGTACAAGATGATTTGGAATTAAAAAATATTCACGAGATGGCTGGTATAACCCTAATGTTAATAGCGAAACAAGGAGAATTCCACCGATGATTCTGTTTATCCATACAAATTTCAATCCATTCACTCTCCTCGCTCTCTGAAACTTTATGGCTACACCTTTAATTTAGCCCTCAGGACAGTCATTTATAACAGGTACACAAAATAAAAGCTATCCGTTTTTGGATAGCTTTACAATGAATGCTTATGATAAAAGTTTAAATAATCTTCTTACTGGCCCATCAAGATGTAATCTTCAGCCTTTTGGCCAGCTGAATTAATTCATTGGCATGCTGCTTCGTCAAATCCGTAATCTCGACTCCTGAAATCATCCTGCCGATTTCTTTTATTTTTTCAGTTTCAATTAGAGGCTTTACCGAGGTATTCGTACGTCCAGCCCTTACATTTTTCGCTATGAAAAGGTGGATATCCGCCATAGCTGCCACCTGTGGTAAATGGGATATGCACAGCACTTGAGACCCCGTTGCCACTTTATAGATCTTTTCAGCAATCGATTGTGCAACCCGTCCGCTCACACCCGTGTCCACTTCATCAAATATAATCGACGTTATGCCTTGGTGCTTTGAAAAAATGCTTTTCAAAGCCAGCATGATCCTCGACAGCTCTCCACCCGATGCAATTTTAGAAAGGGGTTTTAACGGTTCCCCCGGATTGGTGGAAATATAAAATTCCATCGAATCCAGCCCCGATTGATTAATGCCCCTATCTGATAACTCATCGAAAGTATAAGCCGTTTGAAGGAAATGGGGTTCGAAAATTGTCTTTTCCATGTATAAATCTTTTAATTCCTGATGGATCTTTTTGGTTAACTGCTGAGCGAATGTCTGACGAAGGTCAGACAAATTCTTTGCTTCAACAATTAAATCAGCCTTTATTGATTTCATTTCCTTTTCAAGCTTTGCTATGTGTGTTTCCCTATTTTGCAGTTTTTCGACTTCTTCTTCTATGCCTGCACCATATTCCAGGATTTCCTCGATGGACCGCCCGTATTTACGTTTTAATTGATTTATTTCATTTAGGCGACTTTCAATGAATTCAACACGTTCTGTATCAAAATCCAAAGAGTCTAATTGATCTCGGATGTTCGATACGGCCTCTTCAAGAAGGAAGTAACTATTTGATACGGTCTCGGAGCTGTTTTTTAAACCTTCATCAAGCCCTGCCGCCTCTTCCAGGTTATTCATGGCTACGGAAAGCCAATCAATTGCATGCTGCTCACCATTTAAAGCATTATAACTCGTTTGCAGCGCTTCATGAATTTTTTCGAAATTATTAATTTTCTTCCGCTCTTCCATCAATTCTTCATCTTCGCGAAGTTTTAAATCAGCTTTTTGGATTTCATCGAATTGAAATTGGATCAAGTCAAGGCGATGGACCATTTGCTGTTCATTTTGACTCAAACTATTTAATTGTTTAGAAGCGGTTTCATAACGTTTATATAGCTTTTGGTATTCCGTGAGTGCCGATGCGATTTTTTCTCCGCCGAATTGATCCAGCAGAGGAAGGTGGAGCCGTTCATCCATTAATTCCTGATGTTCATGCTGACCATGAATATCTATCAATGTCCGTCCTATCTCGCGTAAAATGGCAATCGTTACAAGTTTTCCATTTACCCTGCAAACGCTTTTGCCGCTCAGTGAAATATCCCTACGAAGAATGGCCATACCGTCATTCATATCCAGGCCAAACTCCTCTGCCTTGGCAAAGACCGGGTGTTTCTCATCTTCAATTTGAAATAATCCTTCTATTTCGGCCTTCGACTCACCATGCCGTATGAACTCGGCAGAACCACGTCCTCCAACCAAAAGGTGAACGGCATCTATAATAATTGATTTCCCTGCCCCTGTTTCTCCGGTCAAGACAGTCAAGCCTTTCTCAAATGAAACGGACAGGCTGTCTATGATCGCAAAATTCCTAATCGATAGTTCTGTTAACAAACTAGGTCACCTCACAAAATTATTAGAGCATGTCCAAGAATTTGCCGGAAATGATCTTTGCATCTTCCTCAGAACGGCAGATAATTAAACAAGTGTCATCGCCGCCGATCGTCCCGAGTATTTCTTGCCAATTTAAATTATCAATCAATGCACAGATTGCCTGGGCATTACCCGGGAGCATCTTCATTACCAGTAAATTATTGGCTGCGTCAATGCGTACAAAAGCATCAACCAGGATTCTCTTTAATTTTTGAAGTGGATTGAAACGTTGATCGGCTGGCAGGCTATATTTATACCTTCCATCAGTTAAAGGGACCTTAACAAGGTGAAGCTCTTTAATATCCCTTGAAACAGTGGCCTGAGTTACATTGTATCCAGCTAATTTCAGTTCTTCAACTAGCTCATCCTGGGTTTCTATATCATTATTCGTTATAATGTCCCTTATTTTTATATGTCGTTGTCCTTTATTCATAAGTAGAAGCACCTCTTCTCAACTGTTGCTCATTTAATGGAGTATCACTTTTATATCATACTTAAGCAAGCTGCCCAAAATGGGATTGTTTCAAGTATCATCCGTACGTGCAAATAGACCGCTTTCTAAAGTGGCTAATATTAATGTTATCGGATTTTTATGCAATTGTACAACTTTTTCTCTAAAAAGCATAACAACTCTATTTTTTGTTCATACCTATTTTATGTATTCCCCTTAAATGATTCAAGTGCATTACAGGACCATTTAAAATTAAAAAGCTCCTTTTAGCCAACCATCCAGCCAAAGGAGCCATACAAAAAGTTCTAGCTATTCTTTTTTAAATTGGGCATGGGCTTCCCTAACGATGTCATCAACCGTTTTCGAAAGCAATATCGCTCCATCGTCTTTTGACCCTTGCCAGTATAAATGAAGTAAAAATTCAATATTTCCATCACCGCCGGTAATCGGTGAGAAAGAAGCATCCTTAATATCGTAGCCTTCCTTTTTTGCAAAAGAAATGATCTTATCCAACACTTGTTTATGGATTTTGGGATCACGAACAATCCCCTTTTTACCCACTTGATCCTTCCCAGCTTCGAATTGCGGTTTAACTAAAGCAACGACGTCGCTATCCGGAACGAGGAGCGTCTTTAACACCGGTAAAATTAACGTTAACGAGATGAAAGAAACATCAATGCTTGCAAAGTTTGGCATCTCCCCATCGAGATCGGCGGGTGTAACATAACGGAAGTTCGTCCGTTCCATTACTTTTACCCGTTCATCCTGCCTAAGCTTCCATGCAAGTTGATTATAGCCTACATCAAGTGCATAAGACATTGTGGCTCCATTTTGCAGGGCACAATCGGTGAACCCTCCAGTTGATGATCCGATATCAAGCAGGATTTTTCCGTTCATTTGTAAATCGAATTCCTTTAAGGCCTTTTCAAGTTTAAGTCCGCCTCTTGAAACGTAAGGCATTACTTTTCCTTTGATCGTAAATTCAAGATCGACCGGCACTTTTTCACCCGGTTTTTCGTACCTCTCTTCATTCGCGTAGACAAGACCAGCCATAACCATACGCTTCGCTTTTTCACGTGTATCGGCCAAACCTTGTTCTACAAGTAATATATCTACTCTTTCTTTCATCACTTTCATATTGTCAGGCCCTTTTTTCTTTTTTTGGTGTTATCATTTTAATCTTTTTGATGGCTGTCTCTGTCGTTAAACCGATTTCTTCAAGAAGTTCATCGACACTGCCATGTTCAATGAAATAATCAGGTATTCCCATTCGATCTATAATTGCCCCATAAAAACCTTGATCATGAGCATATTCAAGTACAGAACTACCAAAACCACCTTGTAGAACCGCTTCTTCTATAGTCAAGATAGGCATTTTTTCACCAAGAAGACTGCTTAGCATGTTCTCATCCAAAGGCTTAATGAAACGGGCATTGATCACCTTAACTGAATAATCCTCTTTCTCAAGCAGTTCTGCAGCTTTAAGAGCCATGGGGATGGTTGTACCGAACGTTAAGATGGCAGCATCCGTTCCTTCTTTAAGAACTTCCCACGTACCGATTGGAATCTGCTGTAAGTCAGTATCCATTTCAACTCCCGAACCATTCCCACGAGGGAAACGCATAGCGATCGGACCATCATTATAGCTTAAGGCCGTATTGACCATATGTTGGCCTTCGTTTTCATCTTTCGGCATCATCAACACCATATTTGGAATGTGGCGTAAGAAAGCAATATCGAAAACCCCTTGATGTGTTTCACCATCGGAACCAACCAATCCGGCACGATCGATCCCTATGAATACGTTTAGATTCTGTCGGCAGATATCATGGACCACCTGATCGTAAGCCCTTTGCAGGAAGGTTGAATAAATAGCCAGGAATGGTTTCATTTTTTGCGTTGCCAATCCAGCTGCAAAAGTTGCTGCATGCTGCTCGGCAATCCCTACATCATAGAAACGTTCTGGGAACTCTCGGGAAAACCCCACCAATTTCGAACCTACAGGCATTGCAGGTGTAATCGCGACAATCCGTTCATCTTCACGAGCGAGCCTGCTGACAGTATCGCTTACGAGGGCACTCCAAGCAGGAGCTTTACTAGTGGATTTCACGAAATCGCCTGTCTCGATCTTGTATGGGCCTGTCCCATGCCAATTTCCTGTTGTATCCAACTCGGCAGGTGAATAACCCTTGCCTTTTTTCGTGATAACATGAAGCAGTACGGGTCCTTTCGTTTTCTTGGCATATCTTAAATTCTCCAGCAATTCTTCATAATTATGACCATCAACTGGTCCAAGGTATGTGAACCCGAGTTCTTCAAAAAAGATTCCTGAGACCAATAAGTACTTCATGCTATCCTTCAAGCGTTCAGCGGTAGCCGCAAGTTTACCACCGACTGCAGGAATTTTTTTCAAAAGCAATTCCAATTCATCTTTTGCCCAGTTATATTTACCTGCTGTCCGCAATCTTCCCAATATCGTGTGTAAAGCACCTACGTTAGGGGCTATCGACATTTCATTATCATTCAGGATAACGATCATGTCCTTTTTTTCATCACCGATATGATTCAAAGCTTCAAGCGCCATTCCGCCTGTTAGGGCCCCGTCCCCGATGACAGGTAAAATAAAACTTTTTTCACCTTTGATATCACGGGCAGCCGCCATTCCCATTGCAGCTGAAAGAGAAGTCGAACTGTGACCGGTTTCCCAAACATCATGAGGGCTTTCAATCATTTTAGGAAAGCCGCAAAGACCTTTATATTTCTTTAAGGTATTGAACTCTCCAGCTCTGCCAGTCAGGATTTTATGGACATAGGATTGGTGACCGACATCCCATAAAATTTTATCGTTCGGACTGTCGAATTCTTTATGCAAGGCTATAGTCAACTCGACTACACCTAAATTGGGACCAATATGCCCACCGGTCACCGATAATTTTTCCACAAGAAATTTTCGTATTTCCATACTTAACTCAACTAGTTCTTCATTATTCATATTCTTCAAAAAAGAAGGGTCTTTTATAGATAGAAGATCCAAACAGGACCACTCACTTTCTGTCATTTTCGGTTGTAAGCAAAAACAAAGCCTCATAAAAGAGGTCTATATGGAAGACTTGACCGAAAAATTGGTTTTAAGTTAAAAAATAGCCGCCAACACCCAGGTGATTTCGGCGGCTTAATATACCTATTTATCACGTATCTCAATTAAAAATCCCATTTGGGTTTTCACATATTTTTGCACAATGAGTATACCATAAAACCTCATTTGATAACAAATTTAGCCACAATCAATGGTTACGGTTCGCTATTAAATCAGTTAGATCATTCAACAGACCCGTTTGTAATGTTGTTTTTCCTAAAGCGGCATGAGCAAGTTCAATATGATGTTCCAACTTTTCCTTTGCCCCTTGAAGAGTAAGTAAAGAGGGGTATGTGCTTTTGTGATTTCCCACATCACTGCCAACCGGCTTGCCGATCAACTCTACTGATCCTTCAATATCCAGAATATCATCCCGAATCTGAAAAGCAAGCCCCAGATGGTATGCAAAGTCACGTAAATGCAGTCGCTGTTCTTCATTCGCCCCGGCCAATATAGCTCCGGAAAGGATGCTAGCAGTCAATAATTTCCCTGTTTTATGTTCATGGATATACTCCAATTCCTGGAGCGTCAACTGTTTATTTTCACCTTCCATATCGGCAACTTGACCGCCAACCATCCCTTCGGCTCCGGCGGACCTGGCAATTTCACATACAAGGTTCAGCTTCATTTCAGCCGTCACCTCGGGATCGATCATTTCCGTCACCAATTGAAAACTATATGTAAGGAGGGCATCACCTGCCAGTACTGCTACCGCCTCACCGAATACTTTATGGTTCGTCGGTTTTCCCCGGCGAAGATCATCATCATCCATCGCCGGGAGATCATCATGGATCAATGAATATGTATGTATCATTTCAATGGCAGCGGCTGCAGGTATCCCCATCCTCAAGTTTTTCCCAAAGGCCTCTAGAACCGCAAAGACCAATAAAGGGCGAATCCGTTTACCGCCTGCTTCCAATGAATAGATCATGGATTCTTTGACCACAGCCGGAGCTTTCAACTTATTGACATATTCAACGATTTCTCTTTCTATAATCGCCTTATATTCTTTAGAAAACATATCAAAGGACGCCGTACCCATGTTATTCTTCCTCCTGGACAGCGAAGTTTTCAAGTTCCCCATCTTCGCGTAAAATTTGAGTCAATTGATCTTCAACTGCCTTAAGTTTTGAGTGACAAAGCCTGGATAAATCCATTCCTTGTTTATATATGGAGAGGGCTTCTTCTAAGGGCACATCCCCCTCTTCCAACTGTTCCACAATTTTCTCGAGATTCTCCATCGCTTCTTCAAATGTAGCTTCCTGTTTTTTTGTCATGGTTCCATTCGCTCCTTTATTTCTTTAATTTCACATTCAAGGGTTCCATCTTTTATGGAAACGGCTATTCTATCCCCTTCGGTTACTTGCTGTGTACTTTTCACTAATGTCTCATCCTCAGCAAAAACCAATCCATAGCCCCGTTCCATGATTTTTAATGGGCTGAGGGCAGACAACGTGGCTGTAATATGAACGAACTGCTGTGATTTTTGCCGATAGATGGCTTCCATGGCCCTCCGTAATACTTTTGCATGCTGCCGCAATTCATCTTTGGATTTTTTCACAGCTTGTTCAGGATGCTGCTTTTTCAGAATATCGTTGATCTGATTAAGCTCATCTCTCTTTTTCATGAAATAACGCGTGCTGGACCTCCCTAGCCTGTCCATCGTCTTGTCTAGCTGTTCAAGCTTCTGTTCATACATTTTATGTGGATAACGAAAAGCATAAGACCTCTCCATCCTGGTCAATCGGGTGCGTTCAAAATTCACCGCTTCACGAATGGATCGGGTCAAGCGATTCTTACGGTTCATCAGACGTTCGTGTATTTCATTAAGATGGGGAACTGCTAACTCTGCTGCACCAGTCGGCGTAGGGGCCCTCATATCGGCGACAAAATCAGCGATTGTAAAATCGGTTTCATGACCGACAGCAGAAATTATCGGTATATCAGAATCATAGATCGATTCAGCCACTATCTCCTCATTAAAGGCCCATAGCTCCTCGATCGACCCGCCACCCCTTCCGACAATGAGCACATCGCTTTCCGCCCTTGCGTTAGCCATGGAAATTGCCTTGGCAATCGATTTAGCGGCATTATTCCCTTGCACAAGTGCAGGGTAAACGATAATTCTGGCAATTGGATATCTTCGCTTGATTGTTGTCAGGATATCTCTTAGTGCGGCTCCGGTCGGTGAAGTTATGACTCCCACAGACTTAGGGTACTGTGGAATCGGTTTCTTATGTTCGGCCAAAAACAAACCTGCCGCCTCCAGCTTTTTCTTCAGCTGTTCATAAGCAAGATACAAATCCCCAACGCCATCAGGTGCCATGCTTTTCACATATAGCTGATACTGTCCGCCAGCTTCATATAATGATATATCGCCCTTAACAAGTACCTTCATTCCATTTTCGGGGAGGAATTTCATCCCTTTGTTATTGGCGGCGAACATAACGGATAGGAGTCGGGCCTTCTCGTCCTTTAGAGTAAAATACATATGTCCGCTTGTATGTTGTTTAAAATTCGAAATTTCGCCTTTTATGTATACATTTTGCAAATGGGGATCGGCATCGAACTTCCTTTTGATATATTTCGTTAAAGCCGATACACTCAAATATTGTTGGTTGCTCATATAATGTCTCCTTCCGATGGAAATCGGATATAAAGAAAACTTACCTATAGGTTACACTTAAAACTTGATTAAATCTATGAATGGAAAAAAGCGGTCTCCCGTTATTATAAAACAAGAGGTCCGCTTCTTTAAAATAATTTAACGCTTTTTTCAGCTTTTCAATGCTTGCTTGTTCTGTTCAAGTGCTTTTTGAGCAGATTTGACCGTATTCTTCATAAGCATCGTAATCGTCATGGGACCAACGCCTTTAGGAACAGGTGTAATGAATGAAGCCTTATTTTTCACTTCATCAAACGCCACATCACCGCAAAGCTTCCCTTCTTCATTCCTGTTCATTCCGACGTCAATGACGACTGCACCTTCTTTGATATGTTCACTCGTGATCGTGTCCCTCTTGCCGACAGCGGCCACAACGACATCAGCTTGCTTGGTATAATACGCAAGGTCCTTTGTCTTTGAATGACAGTAAGTAACGGTTGCATTCGCATTTAAAAACATTTGTCCGGCTGGTTTTCCAACGATATTACTTCTCCCTACGATGACAACATGCTTACCTTCAAGGTCATAGTCGATATACTCAAGCATCACCATGACACCGTATGGCGTACAAGGTAAAAAGGCATCCTGCCCCGTCATCATCCGCCCAATATTAATCGGATGAAATCCATCTACATCCTTCTCGGGGGAAATCGCTTCAATGATCGCTTTTTCCTGAATATGTCCAGGCAACGGCAGCTGCACCAATATACCGTGAATACTGTTATCCTGGTTTAATTCATCAATGCTCTGAATTAATTCCTCCTGAGATAGTTCCGCAGGCTTTTTAATTAACACAGAATGCATGCCCAAATCTTCACAGGCCTTTTGCTTATGGCGTACATAGGTTTGTGAAGCTTGATTGTCGCCCACCAGGATTACAGCCAAACCCGGAACGATATTTTTTTCACGTAACTGCTGCACTTCCTTACTCATTTCCTGCCTAACTGACTCTGCAATTTCTTTACCATTAATGATTTGAGCTGACATGTGTATATTCCTCCCAAGATAATTTGCTAAAGAAATTGCTGAGAAAATCCTCGTTCAAGACTGCAGCTTTAGCTGCCGCTTTTCACCTTTACTTTGGATAAAACGGCATTTACAAAGCTGCTTGATTGATCATCACCGAATTTCTTAGCAATTTCAATAGCTTCATTCATTGCAACACTTACAGGAACATCTTCACTGTGAATCATTTCATAAACCGCGATCCGCAGTAAATTCCGATCAATGTTCGCCAGTCTTTCCAACGTCCAGTTCTCTAAATTGTCCCTGATCATTGCATCAAGTTGTTCACGATTTTCCGTTATTCCCATTACTAATTTCTTGAAATATTCATCAGTAGGAGCACCATCCAGTACGCTTTCCATTGCTTCTTCTGCATTCGACTTGGCAATATCTATCTGATATAGTGCTTGAAGGGATTTTTCACGGGCTACTCTTCTTTTCATAATCTTACTCCTTTAACATCTACTATTATATATGAAAATGCTAGAACAAACGAACATTAAATAATATTTTTTGAAAAATATTAAGATTTTCGCTGTTTTTTTTATCAATTAAGCTAATCTCACTAAAATTAAGGCCAAAAGACTCAAACACCTTGATTCAAGACAACATCTCAAGATTCATTTCCAGTTAAACGGCCAACAAAGTCCCATACTTTTTTTAAGTGTCAAAAAGCTCTTGCCTAGCTTTCATGCTCATATTTCACCTTTTACACTCTAACAGAAATCACCCTTGAATTAAAGGGAAACTTCCAGACACCGCCTTATTATGTTCATTTTACGTAATATTATAAGCGGGGTATCATCAAGTCAAAAATTCCAAAAACAAAAACCCGGCTTTTTGCCGGGTTTTTGCAGGTGTGAATCGAATGAAGCCACTTACACTTCTTGTTCGTGGTCCGCTTCTTGTTTAGCGTTTTCAAACGCAATGCCTACTACATGAATGTTCACTTCGCCCGCGTCGATAGCGGTCATATTCAACAAAGCTTCACGAATGTTATCTTGAACTTCCTGAGCAACTTTCGGAATCGAAACACCAAATTTCATGACACAATAAAGTTCGACTTTGATGGATTCTCCCGATAAGTCCACTTTAACACCTTTACCGTGATTCTTTTTACCAAGCTTTTCAACAACACCTGTAGCGAAATTCCCGCGCATATGTGCAACACCTTCAACTTCCGATGCAGCGATACCCGCAATTACCTCTATCACCTCAGGTGCAATCTCCACTTTACCCAGCCCATTATAATCATTCATTTCGAGTAATTGGCCTTCCATTTCATTCATTCAAAAGCACCTCCTGTCTTCCTTTACATTATGAGTTCATTACATCATATATTTCAAGGAATTTGGTATTAAATTCTCCGGAAACAAATTGTTCATGCTGAAGTAACTTAATATGGAAAGGAATTGTCGTATTGATCCCCTCAATGACAAACTCTCCTAAAGCGCGTTTCATCTTCTCAATCGCCTCGTCCCTCGTCGGTGCATGGACAATCAATTTAGCGATCATGGAATCGTAATACGGCGGTATCGAGTACCCAGGGTATGCCGCAGAATCCACACGCACTCCGTAGCCGCCTGGGGGTAAATACATGTGAATTTTACCTGCGGAAGGCATAAAATTCTTTTCTGGATTTTCTGCATTGATCCGGCATTCGATAGACCATCCGTTAAAAGTCACATCTTCTTGTGAAAGTGATAGTTTGTCACCTGAAGCAACTTTGATCTGTTCCTTAATCAAATCCACGCCCGTTACCATTTCTGTAACTGGGTGCTCAACCTGGATACGTGTATTCATTTCCATAAAGTAGTATCTTCTATTCACATAGTCATAAATAAATTCAACTGTACCTGCACCTGAATAGTTAACGGCAAGAGCAGCCGTAACTGCAGCCTGCCCCATTTCCGCCCGTGTTTCACCATCAAGGGCTGGAGATGGAGTTTCTTCAACAAGTTTTTGCAAACGACGCTGAACCGTACAATCACGCTCGCCTAAATGTATGGCGTTGCCATGATTATCTGCCATGACCTGGATTTCAACGTGACGGAAGTCCTCAATGAACTTTTCAATATACACGCCTGGATTCCCAAATGCCGTCGCGGCTTCCTGTTGCGTGATGTTTATGCCTTTGATGAGATCCTCTTCGGTCCTTGCAACGCGGATACCTTTACCGCCACCGCCGGCAGTAGCTTTGATGATGACTGGATAGCCCATTTCGTTAGCTAGGGCTACACCCTCATCCGTATCTTTAATTATGCCTTTAGAACCGGGAACGATCGGTACACCAGCTTTGCGCATGGTTTCCCTTGCTACGTCCTTTGTTCCCATTTTATTGATGGCTTCTGGGCTAGGACCGATGAAAATGATATTACATTCACGGCATAGCTCAGCAAAGTCGGCATTTTCAGCAAGGAATCCATATCCAGGGTGAATCGCATCAGATCCCGTTTTCTTGGCTGTACTGATTATGTTCGTTGTATTTAAATAACTGTCTTTTGATAATTTAGGACCGATGCAATATGCTTCATCAGCAATTTGAACATGTAATGCTTCTTTATCCGCTTCTGAATAGACCGCTACAGTCTCGATCCCTAACTCTTTGCATGCCCGGATGATTCGGACTGCAATTTCCCCACGATTGGCAATCAATACCTTTTTAATCATTTAGAAACAGCTCCTCATTCCGGCTTTACTAAAAATAATGGTTGGCCATATTCTACAAGTTGACCTTCTTTTACAAGGACTTCAACGATTTCACCGGTTACTTCGGCCTCGATTTCATTGAAAAGTTTCATAGCTTCCACGATGCAGACAATGGAATCCCCTGTTACTTTATCGCCTGCTTTTACGTATGCAGGAGAATCCGGTGCAGGAGATTGGTAGAAGGTCCCTACCATCGGAGAAGTGATTTTATGTAAATTTTCCTGTTCCGTGACGGCAGCAGCCGGTTTTGCAGGTTCAACAGCTTTTGGCACTACAGGGGCAGGGGCCGCTGCGGGCTTGACCTCTACAGCTCCATTGGCTTGAACAACTTCTGGAGCAGCTGCTGGGTGTAATACTGTACCCGTTTCAGTTTTTTTCAATTTAATTTTCGTTCCTTCATTTTCAAAAACGAATTCACTGATATTTGATTGATCGACTAGCTTAATTATTTCACGAATTTCTTGCACTTTCATTTTGTGGCACCCCTTGTCTAATTTAATATGAGTTTGTGAGGCAATAATATTTTATGTAACCTTTTACCTTTAGCTTATCCTACCTTGTCCATTTATGCACAAAGTAGTCGCTTTCTCCATGCGAAAGCGAATAAACTGAATACACACCTCATCTGTATTATAACAGATATTTCACTTTCTCAAAATATTGTTTCCTTTAGAAAATTGAAAAGTTTATGACCAGCTTCTAACATCATACAATATTAGCTTATACAAATTCAATGATAGATTAGTTGCAGCTTGAAATCCATACTTCTATATTACACCTTTATTATAATATTGTGAATAATTTTAAACTGGATCCCCTCAGCGTTTTCACCTGATTTTTGCGAATTACCCCTGAAATACCAGCTATAAATTTTAGTATAATTACTTTTCTAGAATATTACTGAGAATTATAGTCACCATTTCTATTTGAGTTCTTGATATAAATAGACATAAAAAAAACTTTTCCTCTAAAGTTTCCCGATTGGATGATCGCGAAAAAAGCTTAATAAAAAAAGCCACCCTTTTTTTATTAAGGGGGACTTTCACATTTTCATGATTATGAACTGTTGTGTATCAGCTCTTTCATCTGTATGTGAGATTACTTTTCCGGTTGAAAATCGACCACTACATTTTGTGCATCGCTCACTTCTTTCCTTACGAGGCGGATAATGTTATTGGCCTCTGTTTTCGTCTGTTTATCGGCCTTGACACTCACCTTTACATCCGTTCCATCCACACGGACAAGTGCGGCATTGTAATCCATGGCCACTATTAAGTTTTCGATGATATTTTCTTTTACCTTCGTTTCACTTAATTGTTCGATTTTCGCATAGGCCTCGTCTCTTTCCTCAGAGGAAAGCTCTGTGTTGCCCATCTTTGCAGTCAATTCTTCATTCAGCTTCGCCCGTTCATCTTCAATCTGCAACCTTAACGATTCAAATTCATCCCCTGATGCAATGGTTACAGAAGAACCTTCTGTATTTTTGGCCGTTTCTTTTTCACTTTTATTTTCCCCTTTTGTATCAGCTTTGCTTTCTGTTTTATTTTCTGCCTTTTCCATTTGTTCTGTTGCCGTCATATCGGCGGCATTTTCCTCAGGAGCGGTTAAATAATAGACTGAAAGTACAACGACCAGACTTAGCATAGTCAATAACCAAACGGTTTGTTTTTTTAATAACATGTAGATTTTCCCCCTTATTTTTTAGGCATGACAGAAACCCGGTGACTCGGTACATCCAGTGAACGTGTGACAGCTTCGATGATCCACTTCTTTATTTGAATGTTTTCGGCTCCTTTAGCGACTACGAGGACTCCTCGTACACTAGGCTTTTTCGTTTCCGAAATGATCGGTCCTTCTTTTTCACCGCTTTTGACCAAAACGAGCTGTTCATCAACCGATGTGTCTTCGACCGTCCTTTTGCCGCCTTCCTTGTCGGTTTCTTGTGTGACTTGTTTTTGGGTGACTTTGTTTCTTTCATATACTTTTTTCTCGGATGCATCCACATAGATTACGACTTTTACATCCTGGACGCCTGCGATGGATTCAAGCGCTTCCTTCATTTCATTCTGAAGATATATTTCATAATCTTTTGTCGTCTTGAATTCGGATTTCTTCTGGCCGAATGTTTCAACCTCCCCTTCATCGTCCTGTTTATCATTATTGAATACAGTCTTCACTTCAGGTGTTTGTCCCGTCTGGTTGGTGGTTAACAAATTCCCGGCCATCATAATTCCCGCTCCCAAAAGGACAACTATTAGTGCATAGACATACAGGGAAGGTTTTTTTTCCTTAGGTTCTTTTTGGTCAGGGTCTTTATTTAATAGTTTTTGCAGCCAGGATAACGGACCTTTGTCTTTGTTCAATACTCAGTCACTTCCTTTCCCCGGCGATTTCAATGATCTCTTCATCAACGGACCAACTTGTTGCCAGAAACCTTTTCACAGCATCAAGATTGGCATCATTCGAAGAGGATAGTTTCTCTGCATTGATATCAACCTTCGCTACTGCCTCTATCCCCGAGTCTTCTTTCCCTTCTGCCTTTTCCAATGATATCGTTATGTTTTGCAAATCATCAGCGCTCGGTTCTTCCTCATTTTTGACCCCTACATCAATTGAACTAATCTTCATGTTATAATCCACCATCAGCTCCTCTTCCACTTCTGCCTGTAAGTCAACAGCCATTTGTTTTAAAATATATGCACCCTGGGTAGCTTGTATTTCTTTTTTCTTCATTTCTGTCAAATTTCCTAAATCTTTTTTTTTCTGATCTTGAAATTCACTTGTAGCCGCAGAGAGGATTTCGTCGAAATCCTTATTGAATAATCCCAATATAGGAGTGATGATGATCGCAATCAGTAAAAGTCCGATTACCATTTTGGCATACTTCTGTAAAGCTGAATTCGGAAGAAGCATATCGATCACAGTAGCCAGCAATACAAATATGATGATGTTAGATACCCAGCCAGCTAAAAAACTCACCAAAGCCCTCCTCCTTTCTTAACGAACCATCAGTGTAATGTTTCCAGAAGCGATAATTACAGTGATACTTAAAAAGAACATGAGTGAGACAATGGCCAGTGCTGCGAAAATATAGATCATGCTTTTACTTATAACGTCAAGACATTTTATTACAGGCCCTCCGCCCAGCGGCTGCAAAAGACTCGCTGCCAACTTATAGACAAAAGAAATCATCAAGATTTTTATTGCTGGAAATGTGGTTATGAGCAAGAGAATTATGACACCTGACAAGCCCACTGTATTTTTCAGCAGAACGGAGGCACTAATGACCGTATCCGTTGCATCAGTAAACATGCGCCCTATTACCGGTATAAAGTTACCTGTCACGAATTTGGCCGTCCTGATCGTCACTCCGTCTGCTACAGCGGAGGATGCTCCTTGAACGGATATGACACCAAGGAATATGGTCATGAATGCACCTAGTATCCCGATAGCAAAATTTCGGAGAAGTTGTGCCATCTGTGTCACTTTGTAATGTTCGGTCAATGTGCTGACAATGCTTAAAATCGCTGCAAAGAATAAAAGAGGGAGGACGACAAACTGGATCAAGATTCCGCTTGTATTCATTAAAAACATTAAGACCGGGTGAAAAAAAGCTGCTGATACAAGTCCTCCTGAAGCGGCAATTAAGGCCAAGAGTAAAGGGATGAGCGCCATTAAAAAGGAAATCATCAAATCTATCGTATCCTTTGTATATTCAATCGCCACATGAAAACTGTTAAGTGCCAAAATGATCAGCACCATATAAACGATTGCATAAGCGACCTTACTAACGGAGCTTTGTTCGAACGCGTTCTGCAAAGACTGCAGGAACATGCTGAAAACGGTTAATAAAATGAGTGAGCCCAGCAGCTTACCATTCACAAGCAGTTCATGAAAAATGAATTTTGTAATTCCCTTTATCCATTGGTCAAAGGAGAATTTCTTATCACCGCTTACAAAATCCATGAAGCTCCCCTTCTGGCTTTCCGGTAAGAACCCTCCATATTCCGTAACGATGTCATCCCAATATTGTTTGAGCTCATCGACACCCAGCCTGTCTATTTGGGCTTGTACCAATTCGGTCTGCATGATCGGCTCTTGATCGATTTCACCATTTTCAGGATTTTCGGCGGCTTGTCCAATAGATGTATGCAAAAAAAAGAGTAAAACGAATAGAATGGATAAGTAAGGCATCCGCTGCTTCATACATTCACCTCATTGACTAGTAGGAGTGATCCGTTAACTTGGGAGCATCTGTAAAATCGTTTCGATAATGACCGTCAAAATCGGAATCGCCATGGCAAGAATCAAGATTTTCCCGCTCAATTCTATTTTGGAAGCGAGCGACCCTTGCCCTGCATCTTTTGTAATTTGAGAAGCGAATTCAGCAATATAGGCAATTCCGATTATTTTTAAGATGGTCTCTAGATACACGCTATTTACATGTGCATTCACTGCAATTTTTTCTAACATTAAAATAATTTCGTATATTTTATCCGCTAAAAAAAGAAAAATGGAGCAGCCTACAAAAATGACGAGCAGGAATGCGAAATTTGGTTTTTGCTCTTTGACGATCAAGGCCAAAAAGGTGGCAACTAGGGCAATGGCCACGATTTTTATGATTTCAATCGCGAATCCCTCCCTTACTGAAATAGGAATACAGATTTAATTTTTTGAAATAAATCCTCCACTACAGAAGCTACCATGAATAAAATATAGATAAATCCGAAAAGTGTCACCCACTGGGCATATTCCTTCTTCCCAACCTGATCGAGTATTGTGTGAAGAAATGCCACAACTAGCCCCACACCTGCTATTTTAAATATGATGTCCACATCAATGCCCATTTTCATTCCCCCCACATATTCCTACATCAGCAAAATGATCAATAATAGCCCTGATAAAAAACCAAGACTTTTCATCATTTTTTCATACTTTACCTGTCGGTCGAGCGCATCGCTCTCTTCTCTTTCCAAGTGTGCCATCGTTAGCATGATTTGCTTTTGCTGATGATATTTATCGCTTCTTCCAAGCGTCTCCCCAAACTGTGAAAGTATCTCGAATTCCCCCTGTTTTAAAGCAAGGGATTGCCATATTTTCTTCAAACTATCAACCCATGCTTCTTTGACGGTGGTCTCACCTGACTCGAGTCGAGTTGCAAAGGTCTCGAAAAAGATGGATAAAGGTTTGGCCATCTGCTTAGACAGTTTCCTCGCTGCCTCTTTCAAAGGTGTATGACCATACATGATTTCAGCTTCGAGCGATTGCATGGCGACTTTCAGCTGTCTCAGTTGACGAGGCCTCATACTTAATTTTTTCGCAGCTTCGAAACCCGCCCATGTCGTTGCTATAATGATTATCGCTGCTCCAATTATCTTAAACATGCGGGTTCACACCTTCTCCCAAGAAAATAGGAACCCCCGCTGCATCAAGGACTTTATAGCTCCTTTTTCCGGATTTGCTTCTCTGTAATTCTATAAAACGTTCAAAGATGTTTTGCTTTAATATTTCGGCGATAAAAGGCCGCTTCTTAATTTCATCCAAAGTATGGCCATGTGTAGTTATCATGAGTTTAATACCTGCATTAACTGCTTCGAGCACAGCTTGTGTATCCTCAGCGCGGCCTATTTCATCCACGATCAATACATCCGGGGACATCGAACGGATCATCATCATCATCCCTTCCGCTTTAGGACATCCATCGAGCACATCCACCCTTGTTCCAAATTCAAGCTGCGGCACGCCATGAACACATCCGGCAATTTCTGAGCGCTCGTCCACTATTCCCACCTTTTGAGGGGGAATTCCCCGTTTTTCATTTCCACTGGATATCATTCTTGCAATATCACGCAATACGGTCGTTTTTCCTGTTTGCGGAGCACCGATCAACATTGTATGCTGCCATTCCCCATTATATAAATAAGATGTTAGCGGTTCAGCAGCACCTATTTTTTCACGTGCAATCCGAATATTGAATGAGGAAATGTCCCTGATCGCTTTGACCGACCCATTTTCCAGGATCACCTTGCCAGCAAGACCCACCCGGTGTCCGCCCGCTATAGTTATATATCCCCGCTTTAATTCTTCCTCAAGTGTATATAACGAAAATTGACCGATTTGATTCAATAATTGATCTGCATCCGAATGGGTCACTTCATAGGAAAAGAAGAAAGGTTCCCCACCCACAATGACCTCAAGCGGCCTTCCAACGCGAATCCGCAGCTCTTCCATCTTCTCGATCATCATCGGTGTCATGCTCCGGAGTTGCTCGTATAATTTTTTCGGTAAAAATGAAAGAATCGTTTCCATTTTGACAATCCTCCTGTATACACCACTTTCAATAAAATATATGCCGACCAGACCGTAATGATGACAGGCTAATAAAGAAACAGACCATTTATTGAACTTTTTTATATCCTTCGGAATCTAAAAAAAACCAAAAAAAGACCGAGAAATTAATCTCGATCTCAAGCTGTAGACAAATTCGAAGAAAGCGAGTTTGTCTAAGTTTTTTATGGCTTGTACAATTTGGACGTTGATTGGAAAGTAGGGCACTCTCTTTCCGCGGGCGGTCCGCCCTCGGCGCCATTGCTCCTGCGGGGTCTCCCTTGAACACACTTTTCCCGCAGGAGTCTCGTACCTTCCGTTACCAATCAACTTTGGTTTAACATTAAGATAGACCTACAGTCTTTTAAAATAGAAAAAAACTTGAGGTGATAAGGATTCTTTTTAAAACATGATTCTATTCAGCGGCATAAGCTTGAAATGATTACTTTAGACCGGCTGGTGCCAGCTTGTAAAATGGAGATTAAAGAGGGCTATCGTGAGTACAAATCACATATCCTTTTGTACAACTTGTTCATTTTTATCACAGTGTACAGAAAGTAAAGACCATCAGAAAGTAGTGACACGCCATATTTGGCAAGAAGAAGCAGATCATCTGCGTCATCATGAAGTCAAATCCAATAAAAAATCAAAAAGGTTTCGGAATGAGACCATTCCGAAACCTTTTTGTCTACAACTGAAACCGAGATATTAATCTCGGCCTTCTTTCATTTATGCACGTGATACGTAAGAGCCTTCATTTGTATTGATCAATAATTTGTCACCTTGGTTGATGAAGAATGGAACTTGAACCGAAAGGCCCGTCTCAAGTACGGCTGATTTCGTTCCGCCTGAAGATGTATCGCCTTTTATTCCCGGCTCAGTTTCCGCCACTTCCAGTTCTACAGTGTTTGGAAGCTCTACCCCAAGTGTTTCGGCTTGGAAAGTCATGATATGGACTTCCATATTTTCTTTAAGGAATTTCAATTCACGTTCAATGCTTGAAGCTGGCAGCTCGATTTGGTCATATGTTTCGTTATCCATGAATACATGGCTATCACCACTTGCATAAAGGTACTGCATCTTGCGGTTTTCGATATGTGCTTTAGCGACTTTTTCACCAGCACGGAATGTTTTCTCTTGGATTGAACCTGTACGAAGATTACGAAGTTTAGAACGTACAAAAGCTGCACCTTTACCAGGTTTAACATGTTGGAACTCAATAACCTGCCAAATTCCATTATCTACTTCAATCGTAACACCCGTGCGAAAATCGTTTACAGAAATCATAAATTTGTCCTCCTACATGTACATGTTTACAGAATGATTAACTCTTTCGTTGAATGAGTAAGTGCTTCGTTACCTTCAATTGTAACGATTGTATCATCTTCAATCCGAACTCCGCCAACACCCGGTAGGTAAATGCCCGGCTCGACGGTTACGGCCATACCTGGTTCTAAAATGATATCAGACCTTAAGGATAATGCAGGACCTTCATGGACTTCCAGACCGATTCCATGTCCAGTCGAATGTCCAAAATACTGCCCGAATCCCTTTTCTTCAATTAAATTACGAGTTAGTGCATCCGCTTCCCTGCCCGTCATCCCAGGTTTAATCCCAGCCATTCCGCGCAGTTGCGCTTCTAAAACAATGTCATAAATGTTAATAAGTTCTTCACTCGGCTTGCCAACTGCTAATGTCCGAGTTATGTCAGACACATACCCGTTATAGTATGCTCCGTAATCCAATGTGACAAAATCGCCTTTTTCAATGATTTTATCCGTAGCAACTCCATGCGGGAGAGCTGACCTTACGCCAGATGCTACGATAATATCAAAGGAAGAGGAAGTTGCCCCCTGTTTCCTCATAAAGAATTCAAGTTCATTGGATACATCCAGTTCTGAAATCCCTGGACGCATGTAATCCAGAATATGTGTAAAGGCAGCGTCAGCAATAGCAGCCGCTTCCTTTAATATCTTAATCTCTGATGAAGTCTTTATCAAGCGTAAATTCTCAATAACTCCAGACACCGGCAAAAGTTGTCCTTCAATGGCCGCTTCGTATGCCTTATATGTGGCAAAAGTCAGATGATCTTGCTCAAAGCCCAGTGTGCCGATCTTCATTTCTTTTACTTGCTTACCGACCTCTTCGGTGATGGTTCCTTTGTGCTGGACGATTTCATAGCCCGTAGCCTGCTTTCCTGCTTGTTCCACGTATCTGAAATCAGTGATGAATTTAGCTTCATTTTGGGAAATCAGGACGACGCCTGCACTTCCGGTAAAATTGGTCATGAATCGGCGGTTATATGTACTGGTGATCAATAAACCATCAATGCCCACCTTTTCCATTGAGGCTCTTAAGCGCATTAGTTTATTCATTTACTTTCTCCCCTTTGCAATCTTTGTGATCGCCTGCAACGCCAATTCATATCCGTGTATCCCCAAGCCGACAATCTGTCCCGCCGATACCGGCGCGGTCACCGATTCATGCCGAAAGCTTTCACGGGCATGTATGTTCGAAATATGCACTTCCACAACTGGAACATCAATTCCGGCTATTGCATCACGAATCGCATAGCTATAATGAGTAAAAGCTCCAGGATTAATGATAATCCCGTCGATCCCCTGATCCTCTGACCAATGGAGCTTGTCGATAATCGCCCCTTCATGGTTAGTTTGAAATGAGGTTAGTTCCACATTTAACCCTTGAGCTTGCTGATGTAATAGAGCTTCCACATCCGCAAGTGTCAAGGATCCATAATGCGCAGGTTCCCGCTTCCCCAAGCGATTTAAATTCGGACCATTGATTAGTAAGATTTTTGTCATCATCAAACACCTGCTCATCATTAAAAGAATGCTTTCCATGAACATTCTATCATAATTACAAATTGTCTTACTACTTTTTTACAACCAAGAAGCAATCAGCTTTCCGATTGCTTCTCGGCCTTGTTTTTTTGACGTAGATATTCCTGATGATCATATGATATGGAATACCCTACAAAAAGACCGTATAAAATAAAAATGCAGACACTGGTTATAATCGTATTTGACGACATTTTTGAAATGGTTGGCAAATCGGCGAACATCGGTTTCAGGACAAATACCAGCAAAACCCAGCAAACCACTCCAAAAAAAATACCCGAAAAGATACTCTTCATCCTTTTAAAAAGACTATAGTAGATAAAAGCGATCCCCACGGATAAAATTCCGAACAAAAGTATGGTCATTACCGTACCAAGCCAGTGATCGATCCAGACCATATTCGACCACGACGTAAGTATGAATTTTGGGCTAAACCCCATAAAATTAACATAATGGGCTATGATTCCAATTAAACTGGCTACAGCCCCCCCAACAAAACCGATAGCTAGTACATTGTAGATCGCACCTTGATTTTCCTGTTGAATTTGTCCATTTACATTAGAAGACATATCAAGCACCTCCGCTACGTAGTATGCCCTTTGTTAAATAGAACTATTTTTTTTTATTCTTAGGGAGGAGAATCACTAGAGGTTTTGTGATTTATTCTGTATGATTAAATCATAAATAATGTACTTTTTTCAGAGGAAAATACCCATCCTCTGTTGAAGTTTATAATGTACACAGGATACTACCTTCCTGTGATTCAACATTCATAAAGTAATTGCAGGGATAAAGCCGCCATTTAAATTTTGGAGACCGACTTTATCCCTTGTGATACTTGATAATAAACATGTTAGCACCCAAGAGAGAGCTACGTGAATAACTATTAGGTTGGTGTAGAAATGTCTGAGGTCCAAAAACCCGTTTATGGAGGGCAGGCTGTTGTGGAAGGCGTCATGTTTGGCGGTAAACATCACACAGTCACTGCGGTACGCCGCAAAGATTCAACGATTGTATATTATCATCTGCCGCGTGAAACGAAACCTGTTGTCAACCGCTTAAAAAAAGTACCGTTTCTAAGGGGTCTCGTATCACTGATACAGTCAAGTGCCATCGGTTCAAAACATCTGAACTTTTCCACTGAACAGTATGAAGAAGAAGAAGGGGAAAAGCGGGACGAAAAGAAAAAAGAAACTAAAGAATCTTCTAAATTAAGTGTATGGCTTGGAGTTGCCGTAATCGGTGTCCTTTCCTTCCTATTCGGGAAGCTGCTTTTCACTTTGATTCCCGTATTTCTTGCCGAATTGACAAGACCCATCTTCAGCGGCCATATGGCCCAGGTTTTAATCGAAAGCTTGTTCAAGTTGATATTATTGCTGGTATACATTTACTTAGTATCCATGACTCCATTGATCAAGCGGGTCTTTCAGTATCACGGTGCAGAGCATAAGGTGATCAATTGCTTTGAAAGCGGAAAAGAATTGACCGTAGCAAATGTGCAGGCAAGTTCACGCCTTCATTATCGCTGTGGCAGCAGCTTTATTTTATTTACAGTCATTGTTGGCATGTTTGTCTATATGCTTGTTCCAATCGATCCATTATGGCTCCGTGTCGTGGATCGCGTTTTGCTTATCCCCGTAGTGCTTGGCATAGCCTTCGAGGTATTGCAGTTGACCAACAAAGTAAGAGATATTCCAATTCTGCGTTACCTTGGCTATCCTGGCCTTTGGCTTCAGTTATTGACAACCAAAGCCCCTACCGACGATCAAGTCGAAGTTGCATTGGCATCCTTCCATGAACTGTTGAGGATGGAAAAAAAGACCGAAAAAGGTTTAGAATCCGATGTTATTGTGTAAAACACCTATACACATTTTGATGATGAAAAGTCATATACTAAATTAAGGGAATAATCTTCATTAATTTCTAGTATTTTACATGGGTAATGTTTAAAATAAGCAAAAAATGCTTATGATGCTCTTAAGGAGGTGTCTTTGTTGAAACGTTTCATATCTTTCATGATATACGGAATCATTGCCCTCGGAGTCCTCGGACTAATGAGCCGACTATTTAATGACCCGATTGGCTTTTTTAGAAACATTCTCATAATAGCCATTGTCGCAGGGATTATTTATATGATTTATACCGGATTAACAAAGGGAAAACCAGTAAAAAAAGAGCAGCAAGCATTCCGAAAGGCTGCACGCCAATCGAAAAAAAGGCTAAAAAACCGAACTTCGAAAAAGGATAATGTGGCTAGCTTTTCTGCAGCAAAATCATCAAAAAAAATAAAAGTGAGAAAGAAAACGGATAGTCACTTAACCGTCATTGAAGGAAAAAAGAATAAAAAGAAAAATCGGGCTTCTTTTTAAGAGCCCGATTTTTTATGATTATTAATATGACCATCTCTTAAGGAATTCTTTCGTACACTGTCTGCCCTGATTCATCAATTCTCCCTTTTTTTCATCATTCAGATTGAAATCCATTGCAGATATTCCCCTCATCGGGATAAATACAATATTCTGGACGTGTTTCTTGGAAATATAACGTGCATCATGGGCATCTTTCATCGTTTTGAATAGTGCGGAGAACAATTCAAGCGCATTATCCACCACATGCGGTTTCCATATCTCATCGACACTTAGTCGCAAGCCTATGACCGGCCGTTCCTTTCTTACATGATCTGAATTGAATAACCACATTGGAAAATTGCTTAACACACCTCCATCAACAAAAAGGACCCTGCTTTTTCCGACATCAAGTTTGACTGGCTCAAAGAAATAGGGGATGCTACAACTCATTCTTACTGCCTTTGCCACTGGAAAAGTCATCGGATCAATTCCATAGTTAGATAAATCATCAGGCAGTACCACCAATTTCCCATGTGTAATGTCAGAGGTTATGATACGGAGAGATTTCGGCCGAACATCCTTAAAGGTGACTACATTCCTTTCGGCAAGTTTAGCGGCAATCCATGCTTCCAAAGCGTCACCTTTATAAAGGCCCAGTTTCCAGTATAAAAGGAGCCACTTGGCAAGCGGGATAGGCAAAAGACCACGCCTTTTATCCAGCATGCCGATTAAATCTATATCAAGAAAAAGCTGTTCCATTTCTTTTCCTGTGTACCCAGCGGCTACGAAAGCTGCAATTATGGAACCTGCACTTGTACCGGCTGTCCTATGGAATACAAATCCTCGCTCCTCTAATTCCTGCAGGGCACCCACTAAACCGTAGCCTTTTATCCCACCTCCGGAAAAAACGCCGTCAATAATCATAGCTGCCCTCCCCTAATCCGGTCTTTACATTTCTAAGCAGGATTAGAGCGATTTATGACAGTTTTATATGGAAAATGCCTTCATCAGGTAAAATACTGAATTTCCGCTTTAGGGAAAAATTCCGCTATATACCCACGAATGGTCGTTTCCAGTTCTGCGGCTTCTTCGGTTTGGTAAACATATTTGCCAATTCCATATCGGCCCCATTTATATTTGCGCTTCGTTTCGTCCAGTTCCAATTTTGTTTTCGGATAGTTTTTTTGAATTACTTTTTTAGCAGGGCCCGTAAATCGATGCTGGATTAGTTCAAAAGTCAAGTCAGGGATATCCACCCCTTTTAACGCCTCACTTAACCGTTCGAATAATTCATGGTAGCCCTCCTTCCATGCTTCATGACGATATATTGGAGCTACGATAAAACCTAAGGGATACCCGGCACCTGCCACTTTACGTGCCGCTTCCATTCTTTCCTCGAAACTCGAAGTTCCGGGCTCGAAATTCTTTATTACGTAACGTGAATTTATACTGAACCGAAATCTCGTTTTTCCATTATGTTCAGCATCCAACAGGTGGTCGACATGATGAAATTTAGTTACGAACCTTAAAACCCCATATTCACTTTTTCCAAAATACTCTATAGCCCTTTTTAACGAATGTGTCAAATGATCAATTCCAACGATATCTGACGTACAGGCCGCCTCAAAACGAGTAATATCAGGCTTTCTCTCATTGATATATTTTTCAGCTGCCTCAAAAATCTCCTCGAGATTCACATATGTCCTAATGTATGGCTTTGTTCCGAGTGTCGTCTGTAAATAACAATAATGACAATGCCCCATACATCCGGTAGCAAGAGGGATGGCATATTCAGCAGATGGCTTTGAAGAATCGAATTTCAATGTTTTTCTGATGCCCACCACAAGCGTCGACTTGGCGACACGATATTTTTGCTGATCATTTTCTCCAGGAAGATCCCTAATTTGGTTATGTGATGTTGTCTCACGGATTTCAATATTCAAATCCTCGAATTTCTTTTTCAATTCCCGGCCAAGCGGGTATTCCAATGCCCTAGGCTCGATATATACTAACTGTGGCATAAATGGTTTCATTTCGTTCTCCATTCTTTTATGGATTTGTTCATACTTTCAATCGAACTAGACAATCTTATTAATAAGGATAGTTTTTCTTTATTCTGTTATCCTCATGATTGTTTTTAATTGGAAATCCAAATGAAGGAGATGCAAAATGGCTAATAAACGAGAATTCTTGACAAACGGGATGGGGAAACAAACGATTACCGTCCAAACAGATAATAAATATCCTAATCCTAGGAATATCCCTGGAGACTCGGTCGATGAATTTTCGGTATTGAAGGATGGAAACCAATACCTGGCCGAAAAGGAAATAGGCCAACAAAATGAAAATGGTTGAATGAACTTAAAAGAGAAAGCCGGATTCGGCTTTCTCTTTTAATAAGTTTAAAATCTACTCGCCCGATCTATTTAAAAAAAAGCCGTTAAGATTAGCTTTTCAGCACACTTAACGACTTCCCTTCTAATAGCTTATAGCCCACATTTTAATTGTGCTCCGCAATTCGTGCAAGTATTACATCCGCCCATTTCCTGGACTTCGCCTTTACGGCAGACCGGGCAAGTATTGCCCACTTCCGACCCAATCGTAACATTCGTCGAACGCAGTTCATTTATCGTATCGACCAATACGACTTTTTTCTTTACTTCCACATCTGTCAATTCGTCCATTTCAAGCTGCTCGTCCATTTGGTTTTCTTCCGCTTTGAGCGTGAGAACCTGACTGTCACGGCTGCCATCCACATATACTGTACCGCCTTTTGCTCCGCCTTTATATAGACGTTCATATACTTTTTCAACTTGTTCGACAGTATATCCTTTTGGAGCATTGACCGTTTTACTGATCGAGCTGTCAATCCAGCGTTGAATGATACATTGAACATCTGCATGGGCTTCAGGAGCTAATTCCATAGCGGAAATGAACCATTTTGGAAGCTCTTCTGGATCAGCTTCTGGATGACGGTCCAAGTATTCCTGAACAATATCAGCCTTAACTTCAATGAATTTGCCAAGACGGCCACTGCGGAAATACGTGAAGGAAAAATATGGTTCAAGACCTGTTGATACCCCAACCATCGTTCCTGTGCTTCCTGTAGGAGCCACTGTCAATAAATGAGAGTTACGGATGCCATATGCAGCAACGCTTTCCCTGATATCTTCCGGCATTTTTTCCATAAATCCAGTTTGTGTGAAACGTGTTCTAAGCTCATCGGTTTCTTTATCCGTTGATCCGATCAGGAACGGGAAACTGCCTTTTTCTTTAGCAAGTTCCACGGATGCCTTATAAGCTGTAGTCGCAATCGTTTCAAACACCTTGTCAACCAGAATATTTCCTTCTTCAGATCCGTATTCCGTTTCACAGTAGATCAACAGGTCATGCAGACCCATTACACCAAGTCCAACCCGTCGCTCGCCCAGTGCCTGTTTTTTGTTTTCATCCAAGAAATAAGGAGTTGCGTCAATGACATTGTCCTGCATACGCACACCGACTTCGACGGTCTGCTTAAGTTTCTCGAAATTAACGGTTTTGCTATCTTTATCAGCCATTTCAGCCAAATTGACAGCAGCAAGGTTACATACTGAATATGGGGCCAATGGCTGTTCGCCACATGGGTTCGTAGCTACGACCTGTTGACCGTAGGCTTTGGCGTTTGTCATTTCATTAGCATTATCGATAAAGAAAATACCTGGTTCTGCAGAGTATGTTGCACAAATGTTTATTAAGTTCCAAAGTTCTTTAGCTCGGATTTTACGGTAAACACGGACTTTGTGCCCCATTTCCTCCCATTTACGAACATCACCGACTTTATGCCATTCTTGATTATAAGTAGCCATTTCTTCGGCATCATAGCTTTCAACATCAGGAAAACGCAATTCGTATTCCGCATCTTGTTCTGCCGCTTCCATAAATTCCTTTGTCAAGCATATCGAGATGTTGGCGCCCGTAAGAAATTCAGAATTATGGACACTGTACGTTCCGCCTGTACGGATCTTTTCCTCTGCATCCCTAATGATTTTTTCGCTAAATCCACCTAGACCGGGAATTTCCTTATAGTTGATGATTCCTTGATACATAGCCGTTTCCTGTTCGGTGTGCGGCGTGAATTTCAATTTATCCGTTGCATATTTCTTGATTGCTTCATCTTTAGTGTTTTCCACTAGGTATCGAAGGATCCTTGGATTTTGCATTTTAGAAATGATGAATTCTGCAATATCCGGATGCCAATCAGCCAGCATGATCATTTGTGCACCTCGTCTGCTACCGCCCTGTTCAACAAGATGCGTCAATTTCGCGATATCATCAAGCCATGATACTGAACCAGAGGATTTTCCATTAACCCCTTTGGCCAAAGTGTTTCTTGGACGCAGTGTCGATCCGTTCGTACCCACTCCGCCTCCGCGGCTCATGATTTCCATCACTTGTTTCCTATGTTCTGAAATCCCCTCACGTGAATCCGGTACGAATGGCATCACATAGCAGTTGAAATAAGTAACATCCGTATTGGAACCCGCACCATATAATACGCGTCCTGCCGGAACAAAATTAAGGTTCTTTAGTTCTTCATAGAATTTATTGAACCATTCCGTTCTTTTTTCTTCCGTGGTTTCCACTGAAGCCAAGCCCGTTGCATTACGTTTCGCAATTTGTTCATAGTATATTTCAAGCGGCTTTTCGATAATATCCAGCGGACGGTTTACAATCCCCGTCTCCACTTCTTCCGGATTATCCAATACGCCACGGAATTCTTCATCCACCAATACTTTGGCTTTTTTCGTTTCCCAATCTATTTCAACGATGTAACCGAGACCCCTTGCCGGGAATTTCGGATCTTCCTTAATCGTCAACACTACGAAATCGCCTGCCGAGAGTGTGATTTTTTCAGTATCCTTAAAAGAATAGCGGTCAAGCATGACTAGACGGGACACGCCCTTATGCGCCATTTTCATATCAGCAGTTACAGGGTGAACCTGGGGAAATAAAGAAATATCCTTATTCAACCTTTCTAGATCAACCTTTAAAGCTTCTTTTATTACAACCGACATAATTCCCTCTCCTTTATATGTTTCAAGATCCGTTCTTGCTGCCGCAAATCTATATGTAGCCTTACATGTCCGTTTCGCTTAACAAGTACCCTAAATTTATCATAGCGAAACCCAAAAATCAACATATAGTGTCGCATTAAATATTTCAACTACTATATATTGTGTTTGTTTTGAATAACATTTAATTTTGTCAAACGATAAATCAATTAATATAGTTAGCAAAAGGGAGGAAAATGTCGATTTATAATAATTTTTCATCAGATTTCAATTAATTTGGACCTTGCTTTTTCCCCATGCCTTTTAGGGCTTATCCCTGCAAGGAATAGCTTATTTGGTCAAACAAATCTGAAAAAACTTTTTTATTATCCACTTTAATTATCCTGCTTTTTCTATCTCATGAAATTCCATTCATCGCTTTCATATTTGCTTTCTGCAATGGCCTTCACTTCCTGCAATTGCTTTTCAGTTAGGACGTATGGCTCTAACTCGATCGAAAGTCCTTCGGCAAAACCTTTTTCAAAAGCTTCTTTCGCTTCAGGGATGGTAACCTTTCTTCCGGCAATGTCATTTATGGCCACAGCTTTATTTTTTAAGCTTTTTTGCATTCTCTCCTTAACCCTGTCATTTGAGAATTTAAATACGCTAAAGAGCTTATCATCATCAAGTTCAAGCAAAATGGAACCGTGCTGAAGGATGACGCCCTTTTGCCTGGTTTGAGCGCTGCCAGCGACCTTCCTGCCCTCGACGACCAGTTCATACCAGCTTGGAGCATCAAAGCAGACGGAAGACCTGGGCGTTTTTAAAGCTGCTTTTTCCTGATCGGTTCTAGGCACGGCAAAATAAGCATCCAATCCCAGATTCCTGAACCCCATTAATATTCCTTCAGAAATGACACGATATGCTTCAGTAACGGTAGTTGGCATCCCCGGATAGGATTCTGGAACGATTACACTATAAGTCAATTCATGCTCGTGCAGTACCGCTCGTCCTCCTGTTGGTCTGCGAACAAAACCAAGGCCCTGCCTTTTGACCTCTTCCATATCGATTTCCGCTTCTGCCTTTTGAAAATAACCAATCGACAATGTCGCTGGGTCCCAACCGTAAAAGCGTATGATTGGCGGAATTTCCCCTTTGCTTTGCCAGTTTAGCAGTGCTTCGTCCAGCGCCATATTAAACGCCGGTGAACAATATCCAGAATCTATAAAACCCCATTTTTCTTTAGTCATCCTTACCCCTCGTTTCAATAGACTGTTTTTCAATACCCCACAAAAAACTCACATGTAGTAGTTTAACAGACTTTAACACTCTAAAAAAGAAAGTGCTATCAAGTCGATGAAGAATTTGATGAAAATTCTTTTTGATTATTGGGTAAAGCAATTATATAATAAAGATTGTCTGTATTCGTTAAGGTAGAAGGGAGTTTTTATGTTTGGAAATATTATATACACTGCTCATCATCTTAGGAGTGGTTATTGCGTATTCACTTTTTAATTGGTACCGCCAGCGTAAAATCGTTAAAACATTAACACAGGACGAATTTATCGCTAACTACAGAAAAGTGCAGCTAATCGATGTGCGGGAACCGAATGATTTCGATAATGGTCATATCTTAGGCGCAAGAAACATCCCTATGACGCAAATGAAAACCCGCTTGGTCGAAATTAGGCCGGACAAGCCTGTATATTTGTACGCTCAAAGCGAAATCATCAGCGGAAGAGCTGCAGCCATGCTATACAAAAAGGGCTACAGGGAACTTTTTCACTTAAAGGGCGGTTTCAAGATGTGGACCGGGAAAATCAAAGCAAAGAAATAAGACCCCATCTCCGCATGGGCTCTTTTAAATTAAAAAGCCTTCATATGCATCATGCGGGCTCTAGGAAAATGAAAGTTAACTGTTCGACTTTAATGAATTCTTACATAAACATGAAAAATCCCCGCCGGCAGGCAGGGATTTTTTTCGTGTAAGCTATCAGTCTATGCTTGATAACGCAGAATAGGTTTTCTTGCAGCAAGAGTTTCATCAAGCCGCTTAATAACGGTTGTATGCGGAGCTTCCTGAACGATTTCCGGGGTTTCTTCCGCTTCCTTGGCAATCTGGATCATTGCATCGATGAATGCATCCAGCGTTTCTTTTGACTCGGTTTCAGTCGGTTCTATCATCATTCCTTCTTCCACGTTCAACGGGAAGTAAATGGTTGGAGGATGATACCCGAAATCCAGCAATCTTTTTGCTATATCGAGGGTCCTTACCCCTAATTTCTTTTGCCTGCGTCCGCTTAATACGAATTCATGCTTACAATGACGATTATATGGTAAGTCAAAAAATGGTTCCAACCTACGCATCATATAATTGGCATTGATGACCGCATTCTCTGTGACGGCTTTAAGGCCATCAGGACCCATTGAACGAATGTACGTATAAGCTCTAACATTTATCCCGAAGTTCCCATAGTATGGTTTTACCCTGCCAATGGATTGCGGGCGATCATAATCAAGAACGAATTGCTCATCTTGTTTAACAACAAGCGGTTTAGGCAAGTAGGGAATCAAATCCGACTTTACCCCTACAGGGCCGGAACCCGGACCGCCGCCGCCATGCGGACCTGTGAATGTTTTATGGAGATTTAAGTGAACCACATCAAAGCCCATATCACCCGGGCGTGCTTTTGATAGGACTGCATTCAGATTGGCTCCGTCATAGTAAAGCTTCCCACCGGCATCATGGACAAGTTGTGCCATTTCCAAAATGTTCTCTTCAAACAATCCCAATGTATTGGGGTTCGTCAGCATCAAGGCCGCCGTATCCGGTCCGACAACACGCTTTAAATCTTCAAGGTCGACTAACCCATTTTCATCGGACTTCACTGTAATCGTTTCAAGTCCGGCAACAGTCGCAGATGCAGGATTCGTACCGTGTGCAGAATCAGGTACAATCACTTTCGTCCGTTCTGTATCGCCATTCGCTTCGTGAAAAGCGCGAATCATCATCAACCCTGTCCATTCACCGTGTGCACCTGCTGCAGGTTGTAATGTCACTAGATCCATCCCTGTGATTTCCGTTAAATGTTCCTGCAAATCAAATAATAGTTCCAAGGCTCCCTGGACTGTAGTCGGGTCTTGATATGGATGGATATGGGCGAAACCGTTAAAGCGTGCCACATTTTCATTTATTTTCGGATTATATTTCATCGTGCATGAACCCAGCGGATAAAAACCCGAATCCACCCCATGATTCCGTTTGGAAAGTGCTGTATAGTGACGCATGATATCCAGTTCGGACACCTCAGGAAGCTCTGCCTCTACTTCACGGATGTAGTCGGCAGGAAGAATTTCTTCGAGCGGAATAGTTGCAACATCCATTTCTGGCAGACTGTACCCGATTCGACCGGAAGTGCTGATTTCAAAAATGAGTGATTGATCTTGATTATTCATGTTGATCCCCCAATTCCTGCGCAAGTGCATCGATTTCTTCTTTTGTTCTAAGTTCCGTTACCGCAACCAGCATATGGTCTTTCAGCTCAGGATAAACCGTCCCTAAATCGAAGCCGCCAATCATCCCTTTTTCAAAAAGGTTTTTATTGATTTCTGAAAACGAAGCAGGCAGTTTAATGACAAATTCATTAAACGAAGGACCGTCGAACATCACTTCTATCCCTTTTGCCTTTATAGCTTTTTTCGCATAGTGCGCTTTTTGAATATTTTGCACGGCCATTTCTTTGACACCCTTTTTCCCAAGCGCCGTCATTGCAACAGAAGCTGCCAAGGCATTCAACGCTTGATTGGAACAAATGTTGGATGTGGCCTTATCACGGCGAATGTGCTGCTCACGAGCTTGAAGTGTCAACACAAACCCCCTTTTTCCATTTTCATCCACCGTTTGACCGACGAGCCGGCCCGGAACTTTCCGAACAAGTTTATTAGTAACGGCAAAATATCCACAATGAGGTCCCCCAAATGCCGCTGGAATGCCGAATGGCTGAGCATCTCCCGTTACGATATCTGCACCGAGTGAACCTGGGGGTGTCAAAGCCCCCAGTGCAAGCGGATTACTGGAAACGATAAACATGGACTTGACGCCATGAATGATTTCTTCCATTTCTTTCAATGGCTCTATCCGGCCAAAAAAATTCGGATATTGCACAATCACTCCTGCAATGTCATCTTTCATTAATTCCTTTAAAGCAGCCATGTCCGTCACACCGTCTTTATAAGGAATTTCAATCACTTCCACGCGTTGCCCTTTGGCATATGTCTTCACAACTTCTCTTGATTCAGGATGAACTGCTCCTGAAATGAGAATCTTCTTGCGCCGTGTCTGACCTGAAGCAAGCATGGCCGCCTCAGCCAGCGAAGTCCCGCCGTCATACATGGAGGAGTTAGCTACATCCATACCCGTCAATTCACAAATCATCGTTTGATATTCAAAGATGGCTTGCAGCTCACCCTGTGAAATTTCGGGCTGATAGGGAGTATAAGCCGTATAAAATTCAGAACGGGAAAGAACGTGATCGACGATGACCGGTGCATAATGGTCATAGACACCCGCACCAAGGAAGGAAGCATAATTTTTAAGATCCGCATTCTTGGCAGCAAGCCTTGATAATTCTTTCATTAATGCAGGTTCCGATTTAGCAGGCTTGATATCGTATTCTCCTTGAAAGCGAACACTTTCAGGGATATCATTGAAAAGTTCTTCAACAGCAGGTACCCCTATAACTTCCAGCATTTCTTGTTTATCTTGCTCTGTCATGGGTAAATAACGATGTTTCATCTAATGACCATTCCCCTCTATTTACGTGGTTTTTTATAAAAAGGTGTTTGTATTATAACGGCTTTCAAACGTTTGGAACGGATTTCCACTTCAATTTCCGCATCCAGCACCGAATATTCCTTATCGATAAGTACCAATCCTACGTTTTTCTTCAACGTTGGTGATTGGGTACCAGTCGTGACCTCCCCAATGACTTTGTCCCCGCTGTAGACCTTATACCCATGACGAGGAATGCCACGGTCAATCATTTCAATTCCCACAAGCTTCCGGGGTGCCCCTTTCTCCTTTTGTTCAGCAAGAACGGCTTTCCCGAAAAAATCGGCTTCCTTATCCACTTTTACCGCAAAACCAATCCCGGCTTCTATTGGAGTAATGTCCGCTGAAAGCTCCTGCCCATACAGCGGCAGTTTCGCTTCAAAACGCAGGGTATCACGAGCACCTAAACCAATCGGCTGTATCCCTTCTTCCTTTCCGGCATCCATTATCGCCTTCCAAAGGGCAGGGCCGTTTTCACTGTCGCTATATATTTCAAAACCATCTTCACCAGTATATCCAGTACGGGATACCAACGTGGAGATACCATTTATCATGACATTCTCCTTGAACTTGAAAAATCCAATTTCACTTAAGGCAGTATTTTCTGAAAGTTTTTGCAATATCTTCTCTGCAGATGGTCCTTGAAGTGCAAGCTGTATATAGTCACTCGATACATTCGTAATTTGGGCATCTTCCGTTAGATTAGCTTGCAGCCAATCGAAATCTTTTTCTGTATTCGCTGCATTGACCACGAGCAGATAGTCGTCTTCCGCCCTTTTATAAACGATGAGATCATCAACCGTCCCGCCGTTTTCATAACACATGGCCGAATATTGGGCACCGCCCGTTTGCAGCTTTGATATATCATTAGTCAGCATCTTCTGTAAAAAGGAAAGGCTCCCAGGACCCTTAACATCAACTTCCCCCATATGCGATACATCGAACAGACCCGCTTTTGTACGTACGGCTTCATGTTCGTCCTTTATACCCGAAAATTGGACAGGAAGTTCCCAGCCGCCAAAATCAATCGTTTTCCCTCCGTATTCACGATAAACCTCAAATAGTGGTGTTCTTTTTAAATTGGTCAAAAAATGACCCCCCTCAGATTTTTTAAAATTAAATTGGCTTCATTATCAAAGCTTTTTGACCTTACGCATCAGATATTCTGATTCATGATGTGAAAAAAGCACAAAAAAGGACAGAGAAAGCCCGTTTGAGCTTTTTCTCTGTCCTGAAACCTGAAAGTTTACCTATATAATAGGTTTTCCCCTTTGGTGGCCGTCCCAAACGGGCGGCGCTCTCCAGAGTTGCGTCCAATAAGAGTTCTTTTGCCTGAGAGATTCACTGCTAAGTTTGCTCCTTCGGCGCTACATCCGTAGTCTCTCCCCTTATCTTCACCCGCATATTATGGTCTACCAATGAAATTAAGCGAATAAGCCCCACCCATTAGTAAAACCTTTGAGCATCATAGAATGCATTCTCTGCCAAATCTCCAAAAACTCCAGAAAAACGTTTAAATGATCTCCTTCGGTAATCATGGATAAAGCAGGTACCTATAGCCCATACTAAGAAAACGCGAACTGCAAAATCGATACAAAAATTCTTTTTAGCGTTTGGAAATTGGAATTTTCTAAATATACTTATATCCTACCCTAAGAAACTTATCTCTGCAATATCTTTTGAAGAGAAATATTTTTCTTACTTCACATATGAAATGTTCGGTTTTTGACCTTATATTAAGGAATTTATGATTTAAGAGGGAGTTATTTCTATGAAAATCAATATATCCTTCAATTCTGAATGGAATGACGAGTTTTTACAAAAAGTGGAAAATGATGGTCCATGGGGAAATTGGGAGCTTTATAAGTTGGCGGTTAAAATGGAGGAAAATCTCATCATTCCTGATTTTGAAGGTTTACAGGCACCCAAGCACCTTCCTCAGTTAACCCCGCTTCCCCATCAATTGGAAGCTGCAAAGCAAGTGGTGGAAAAGATGAATGGAAAGGCCATTTTAGCAGATGAAGTAGGTCTCGGAAAAACAATTGAAGCCGGCTTGATCCTAAAGGAGTATATGATCAGAGGCCTTGTAAAGAAGGTATTGATCCTTGTACCAGCTTCCCTTGTAACACAATGGGCTTTTGAATTGAATACGAAGTTTCATATTCCGGCAGTCGTTCAGAGAAAAAGTTATGTATGGGACTCCTGTGATGTGGTCATTTCATCCATTGATACAGCGAAACGCGCTCCACATCGTGATATCATTTTCAATCAGGAATATGACTTCATCATCATTGATGAAGCTCATAAACTTAAAAATAATAAGACGAAGAACTATGAATTCGTCCAAAATCTGAAAAAGAAATTTTGTTTACTCCTGACAGCTACTCCCATTCAAAATAAAGTCGAGGAAATTTTTCACCTCGTTTCGTTATTAAAACCAGGCCACTTGGGAAATGCCTCACTCTTTTCGGAAAAATATAAAGGGAAAGGCCGGAACATAATTGAAGATGAACACCTAAAGGAATTGGTCAACACTGTGATGATTCGAAACCGGCGGGCCGATACTGGTATTGAATGGACAAAAAGGCATGTGGAAACCATCACCATTGAATTTTCTCCAACCGAGCAGGCATTGTACGATGCAGTTTCAAAATTCAAACCTATTTCTGATGGAACAAAAGGAAGCGCCTTTTCAGCTCTCACTCTCCAAAGAGAAGCCTGCAGCAGCAGAGAGGCGGTCTTTTATACTTTAAAAAACATGAAAGCCAAATACGACCAGCCTACCCCTGACTTTTTGGCAAAGCTTGATGATTTATTTACAAAAGTGAATGAAACGGTTCAGAATTCAAAAGCTGAAAAAGCTTTGGAACTGATCAAGAAAATTGATGACAAAGTGATTATCTTTACCGAATACCGAGCTACTCAGCTTTATCTACAATGGTACCTTCAACAGAATGGAATTTCTTCAGTCCCATTCCGAGGCGGATTTAAACGTGGAAAGAAAGACTGGATGCGAGAATTATTCCAAAAGAAAATTCAGGTATTAATTGCAACAGAAGCTGGCGGGGAAGGGATAAACCTTCAGTTCTGCCATCACTTGATTAATTTTGACCTGCCATGGAACCCCATGAGGCTTGAACAAAGAATTGGGCGGATTCACCGCCTTGGACAGGAAGAGGATGTCAGGATTTATAACTTTGCCACGAAAAATACTGTTGAAGAACATATTCTAAAGTTACTATACGAAAAAATTAATTTATTTGAAAAAGTAATTGGTGAATTGGATGATATTCTAACCAAACTGGATATTAACAACATTGAAGAATATTTAATTGATGTGGTCGGGGAGTCCAAAACAGAGGGCGAAATGAAAATCAAGATGGATAATTTTTCATCGATGATTCAATTCGCTCAATCCATGAAGGAAGGTGAGGTTCATGCAGCAACAGGAAATTCATGATTTTTTAATAACTTACTTTAAAGCCAATGAATGTGAAATATTGGATAATAAACCAACCCACCTTACAGTTCAACTAACGATAGAAATGGATAAAGAATTAATGAACCGGCCCTTTTATTGGCACTACCTGGAAAAAACGGGTGGCATTCCGAACCCAGCCCAGATGACTTTCATTACCGATCCGGAACAAGCCCCACCCGACCTAAAGGGAGAAATGATTCATTTTGGCTCCCCTCGGCTCCATCAGATTATTCAATCAACAAAAAAGCTGGCAGGGTATACTAGACTTTTTGAGGATACTCCTCCATTAATGGGCGGGAATAATCCATTGTTTCCATGGCTTACCCTGAATGTGAAAATATCCTACCAATGCGATCGTAAAAAAGATACTTTTATGTCCATCGGATTGAATTTAATTTCGGGCGAGATCATGGAAGGATTTCACCATCGGGTTTTACCAATTAAGGTCACCCCAAAAATACCGGATTACTCGTTTACGCTTTCACCGCTCATCATGCCGAAAAGTGGATTGGCAAGACTGGATACATACATTAGAACGAGTTTCGAGAATGATGACCATTCTTGGGCGGAAGAAGCCATGCTGCGCTGGCAGAATGACTTGAACTTATTGGAGCATTTTTACAAGGACATGGACGAAAAAAGTGAGAGTTATTTTACCGAAAAAGAAGCATTAAAAGCTCAATACGAACCGAATATCCGAATATCCATCATCAACGGAGGTTTGTTTTACCTTTCAGATAGGGCGTTGGGATAGTAAAAACGATACTTAAAAAAACAGATGTCCTAAGTTTAGGACATCTGTTTTATTTTTTGATATTTTTCCTTACGAACATCGACAAAGCAAAAGGGACAATGCCAAACCAATGGGATATACCATGATTTTTATCCTCTTTTCTATGACGGCGCTTTTCTTTTCGTTCTTTTTTGGTCAAATTAAAATACTCGACAAGCTGTTGCGTCAGATATTTAATATAAGCGTTTGTAGACATTTAAAATCACCCTATGCAAAGTATGCCCGGCTAGCGCTTCTTTTAATCCTTCACTTGTTAGTTAAACACGTAAAATCGTTGAAAATGGGTCAGCGTTTTAAAAAGAGAGTTGATCTTTGAGTATTACATAGCCTGCTTTTCTATCCATTCTATCACTCTCCCCGCTTCTTTATCATATTGAATGATGACCCTGCCAACGCGGCCATTTTTAGTTGTGGAAGAAAATTCGAGATAGACGTAAGGACCGTCTTGCTTTGTTAAGGAATACCTCACCACACCATTTGGGTATGAGATTTCCCCCTGAATGATGTCCGGGATCACCTCCCCCAGCTCTTCCGTCACATCCTTAACGGCGAGATGTACAAGATGGTCGGCCACAAGCGATTCTTCCACTTCTTTATAAAACCTTTTATCGAGGATAAATTGATCGATCATCAATATCGTCAACATGATGAAAACACTTGCTACAATCATTACCATCGGGAAAACGACTCCTTTTTGATTATTCATCGACTTTCTTCACATTTTTAAAGAAAGGATGAAATCTTCGACTGAAAGTAGTCCCTGCTTTATCCGTTATATTTAAAACAATGACACCGCCATCCTTCTCGACCTGGAATTCCGAAATGTTCTGCAAGATGACCTCATGCCCCATACCATTCACTCGCCTTCGGACCTTATCCTCATATTGTTCAATGGATGATAATTGCTCACCTGAAAGCAAATATAATTTATTTCCCATTACATCCTGATCTATTGAACTCCGGACCTCCTGCTGCATTTGCATAGTAAAGACCTCCCACTCTTTAGGATGTAACTTGTCAATGGACCTCACCTGGGTATGAATGGTTGAAAAAAGTTCTAATACAAAAAGAGACGTCGTCATTAAGATCATTAAAGAAAAAAGCATTTCGATCATCGTAAAACCATCATTTTTTCGCAGCATCACAAATGGATTCATATTTACCAGATTCATCTTCATAACATACACACCCTTCAATCATCCCAGGGAAATCGCCATGGTCCCTCCATATCAATTCATAGGATTTTCTTCGGTAAATGATATCCTGTCCAACAGCTTGTATCTCCCCATCGATGAACGCCGTCAATCTTTCATATAATAAATGGTGGGCTTCTGTCCTTATGACAATATTTTTACGATGTGTCATCAACTCTTCAAGAATCGGTAAAATGGAAAGGACCACGAAAATACAAATGGAAAATGCGGCAATAATCTCAAGGTAGACGTAACCCTTACAATTTCTCAATCCTGAACCTCCCTTTACCGATATTGAGGACCAATTTGTACTTTCCTTTTGAAGTGTCAAGCATCATCGTTCCAGCTTTTGAAGCATTTCCATACTGATTAAAATGAAAGCTGAACCCTAATGTTCCACTTAAGAACTGTATATCCTCTGGTATGCTTCTCTCTAGAAGAGTTCCCTCCTTATAAGACGAAACACTATAAAACTTATTGGTATTATCAATATGGAGGTAAATCAAGCCCTCATGACTGATGGCATACTGTTGTGCGTAGAAAAGATCTTCATGGAATTGAGAAAGAAATAACCTGATTTCCATCCCTTTAGTGAAGCTTGGATATAAATTTGGGCTGATGGAAATCAGGAGTATAAAAATAACAAGGACAATAAGGGTTTCAGACAGGGTATACCCCCCATTGGAATGCCGTATATTAACTTCTCTCCTACTCAACGACCGTTACCTTTCCTTTGTTATCCAAACTAATATCATTCCCATTAGGGCATGATGTCTGTTTGAGATAGCCTTGACTTTCCAATTCATCGATACTTGCGGGCAATTTAGCATTGTCGATCTCATATGCCTGAACCTGTGCTTGAGCCATCTTGTCAGTAAAACACAGTTCATCCTTCATTAAATAAACAGCTCTGACCTGTCACAGTTTTAGAAAACACTCTTAATGTTAATAAGAGAGGACTATAAATCAGAGCATTAATGGAGGAGAAATCAAGATGGTACAAACAGCAACAAAATTAAAGGTAGCTCTTTATGTGAGAAAATCTAGAGAGGAAGAAGGAGGAGCAGAGGAAACCCTCCATAATCAAAGGGAAACATTAGTTAGAATAGCTAAGCAAAAAGAATACAGCTATGACCTGTTTCAAGAGGTTGAAAGCTCAATTAATTGGAATAGACCTGAGTTAGCTAAGATGCTTGAGGGTATATTACAAGGTAAATACAGCAGAGTCCTTGTTACTCATACTGACAGACTTAGCAGAGATGAAAGAGACTCAGCAGAGCTAAAGGAAATCTTTATAGAAAATGACATCATTATTGAGACACCAGACAGCACAATAGACCTTTCAGATGAAAATCAAGAGCTAATGTTTGGCTTTACCTCTGTCCTTTCAGCTTATGAATATAAGAGGATTAGACACAGATTAACTAAAGGAAAGTATGATGCTGTTGCAATTAAAAATAGATGGATTGGCTCTACTCCTCCATTAGGTTATACATGGGATAAAAACACTAAGCAGTTATATGTAAATCCTGAGGAAAAGAAAGTAGTAAGAAAAATGGTTGAATTAGCTTTGTTAGGCTATTCCTCAAGACTTATTGCAGATAAAATAAACAAGTTAGGATACAGTTCTAGAAAAGGCAACCAATTTAAAACTGACAGAGTATTAGGCATCTTACAAAATAGAGTGTACCTTGGAGAGTCAAAGTATAATTCTAAAAGGCTGAAAAAGACTGCTGTAGCAAAGGATACTCATGAGGCAATAATAACTGAGCAGGAATTTAATCAGATACAGGCTCTTTTTAAATCTAGAAAGTCAAAAGAAAATCTGCAATCCTTAGGTATTAAATCTCCTGTCAATAAGCTTTTAGTTTGTGGGGTTTGTGGAAAAGGGATGACAATACAGCTCAATAATAAAGTCAGAAAGACAGGGAGAAATTACTCCTTTTATCAGATTAGACCTTGTAGGCATCAGATTGACTTTGATACTAAATGCCATAATGGAGGAGTATCCATTTATAAAGTTGAAAATGCAGTCCTAGATGCATTAAATCTGTACAAACAAGAGTTACAGCAGTCCTTAGTAAGTCTGTTAGCTGAGGATACATCAGGCTTAGAAAATAACCTAACCTCTACTTTAGAAAGTCTAGAGACTGACCTTGCTAAGCAGGAGAGAAAAGCTAAAAGGCTTTTAGACCTTTATCTAGATGAGGAATTAGACAAGCAATCATATCAGCAGAAAAAACAGGCCTTAGAGGATACTATCTCAGCTCTTAAAAATGAGATAAACATTGTAAAACATAAATTAGAGAGTATGGATGCCTCTGTTCAATTAGGCAAGGTAACAGGAATTTTAGAAATGATTGATAATTTTGAGGAGATGGAATTAGAGGAGCAAAATGCTACATTAAAGCTCATAATTTCAGGGATTGTCTTTACTAAGACTGCTGAGACAAACAATGAGCCAAAATTAGATATTCACTGGAGAGAGTTGTAAGGGAGAGCTGTAAAAGCATCTCCTTTTTTGTCCTTTCTTAAAAGAATAACAATTGGTTTTAAAGTGAAATAATGTTAGGATAAAATTGTTGAAAAATTCTAAATAGGGATGATAATATGAGTTTTTTTAAAAGGTTATTTTCAAGTGAAAAAGACACTGAAAACAAACAGGATAATCAAAATGTTAATAAAATTGTTAAACAGGCAAGAGATTATAATAAATGGACTAATGATGTTTTTGAATTATCACAAAAAGCAAGTGAGTTACATAAAGCCAATAGAAATCAAGAAGCAATAAGTATTTTAGAAAAAGCTATATATGAATTAGATTCTGACATCCCTTATAGCTACTCTCTCTTAATTGAGATATATGAAAAGGATAATAATAAGGATGGATTAACAAAGTTATTAACAAAAATAACAAAAGAGATTAATAGAAGTAGAAATGAAATTAATGGTAGCAGTGTAAAATTCCAAAGATTATCAAATGAAATACAGTTAATTCTTAATATGGAGAAATATGCAGAGGAAATATCAGAGTATCTTAATAAAAATAATGAGCTTAACAAAACAGAGGTAATATCAAAGATTCAAGACCTTGTTGATTTAGACCCTTCCCAAGCAAACCAAATTTATAAATATTGTTTAGAAAATAAATATATCACAAGAGAGAAAATAAAAGGTGTTTATAGGCATAAAGGAGCATAAAAAAGGAAAAGCTTCATTGCTCCTCCTTTTAACTTGCTGTTTTATTTTGCTTTGAATTGTACAACTCTATCATTTTCTTTGCCCACATATCAAAGCTTGGCTTACCATGTACATTAACTGTAACCTTATCCTTAGTCTTAAATGCAATAACCTCTATATTTTTTTCCTGCTTGCTAAATTGATCCATTCTTTATCTTCTCCCTATTGTTTTTTGTTGGTTTCACATAACTTTCATTAGATGTTAATATTAAAACTGTGACAGCTCAGCTAATAGTTCTGCTCTCTCCTGTAAAGCCTCTTTACTCCCTTTATGCTCATCTAGCATTTTCTGCATCTTTGCTAAATCCTTAACATATCTGCTTTTCTTCTGTACCATCTGCTCCAATGTAGATACAAACTTTATATACTCATCTAGCTCCTTAATCAATGCCTCTAGCTTTTTAATAGTTGCTGTTTTCATCCTTCAGTCTCCTCTTTGTTTTATTGGCTTACATCTCTATTGTTAGATGCTGTTTCTCTATCTGTGACTGCTTAGCTCCTAACCTGCTGACATAACTAACATTAGAGGTTGTTGCTGATACTGTGACATCCAGAGTTATTCCTGCTACATAACTATATTTAGAGGAGTTTTCTAAACTGAGACAGATAGACAAAAATAAAAGAGGAGACAGCCTCAGCCATCTCCTGTTATCTCATATTAATTTTATCTTTATTTCTCTTAACTTGTTCCTGAGCTTTCTTTAATCCCTTGCTTATTTTCCATAGGGATGAGGCTTGGTTACCCTTGCTCTTACTGTAGTCATGCTCTGCCTTAAAATCTTTCCTACTCATTATCCTTGTCCTCCTTTTGTTGCTCAGCCTCTGACATCTTTTTAAATGCTTGAGACAATGCTATCAATCCTGAGCCTTTTGCTTTTGGAGTAGTAGCCTCTACATGCTTTACTCTTAGACCTGACTTAATAAACCCTGCCATTTGCTCATTATTAAACTCTGCCATTATATAGCCTCCCTTGTTATATTAGCTTTCCCTCTAGGTTTAGGATGGATTGTCCTCTCTTTTCTGTACTCAAGTACATACTGCTTTACTACAAACATGGGTACATTGTAAACATCTGCAATAGCCTGATAGGAGTTACCTGTATCCCTTAATGTATTCCACTCTTTAATTAGCTGAGGAGAGTGTGACCTAAGCTCTGCCCACTCCCTAATAAGCTCTTTATGCTGTCTGATGTACTTAGTTACTGTAGGCTTTGATACTCCTACCCTCTCAGCTATTTCAGCAGTAGAGTCTCCTCTGTTATAGAGCCTTATAATCCTTTTTTTCATATCCTCAGTAACTTTTACAGGTTGCTTTCTAATATACTTTTTTCTTATTTTACAACCTTTTGCATTATCAATATCCTGCTGTAGCTGATAGTACCTCTCCAGTAATGCCTTAGGTAGCTGTTGCTCTACATTGTACTTGTAAGGCTTGTAAACAATCTTACTAACCCTGTGCCAAGTGTCTAGGATTGGATGGGGGTATACATCTACAATACCTCCTGTCTGAACATCTATAGATTATTTCTCAGGCTTTTTAACTGCCTCCATAACTGCATAGAGCTTATTGTCTAGATCATCCTCAATACTCATTTGCTTTTCTCTCTCTGCTTTTACATTTGCTTTTGTCATCTACAATCTCCTCCTCTGTATAAAAGAAAAAGAGCAGGTCTAAGACCTACCCTTATTTCTCTATTGAAAATACTTTGTTAGCAATGCTCACCATTAAAACTGCTCCCAAAACTTCTAAAACAATCATTATGCATTTACCTCCTTAGTAAGTTATCTGTGCTAAAGTCTCCCTACTAAATCAGGCTCTCTCTGTACCTGTACTGCTTAAATACTTAATCTCCTTTGTAGCTGAACCATTTCCCTCTTTAATGCTCCACCTTTAGACACTAGGATTGATTGTCCTAAATGTACTTTGCCATAAAACTTAGCTCCCTGAGGTACAAGACCTGCATCAATCAATAAGCTGTTAGCTACTCCAAAAGATGTATTAAGTTTACATGCATATCCTTCTACCTTAGCTGTATCCTCATCTACAGACCTAATAGACATTGTTTCAACATATTCCTTATCTAGTACATTAAAGATTGTTCTAGCTCCTGCATGTACTGCAAAGAAAGCCTTAAACAGCTCATCCATCTCTCCTGCTTTTCTTACAGCTTGTCCATTGTTAATGGCTGTCTGCAATCCTTCTTTTCTCTCAATGTCCTCCACTTGCTGTAACAATAGCTCAGCCTCTCCCAAGTCTGTAGCTAACTGCATTTCCTCTTGAATCTGAGCTTTCTTAGCCTGTAGTCCTGCTACTGCCTCTGCTCCTGATCCCTTAACATCCTCTAGCTCTACAAACTTAGCTTGAATAGCCTGTAATGCTGTCTCCATATCTTTAATCTTGCTTTCCATTCCTTTTGTCATTTCTACTCTTTTGTTTTCCATTTGTAATCAATCTCCCTTTTATGTGTTTTAGTTTTTATTAGTCCTCATTAATTTCATTTACAAATTGCTTGTACTTATCTTTAAACTGCTTATCCTGCTGAGCATCTAACTTAGCTAACAATACTCTGAATGGCATGGCTGTCATCTCAGGATATACCTTTAAATGAGCCTGATAATCAAGAGTTACATCCTCATATCTAGGCATTTTAACAGCAGTATTTTTATCTACATTCTTTTTCATGTTGTTAAACTTAGAAAACAACTCTTTACCTTCCTCAGCTCCAAAAGTGTCAATCAGGTCTTTCTCTGCAATAGGCTTTCTAGGAGGTACTTTACCATCCATTCTGTCAAAGTCCTTATGAGCCTTTTCCATATCCTTAACAGACTTACCTGATGCAAGTTTTAACAGCCTTAAAGCCTCAGCATGATTAACATAAGCCTCTGTTACCTGACCATTAAACAAGCTGACAAACAATAAACCTAAAGTTTGTACCTCAAGTCTTACTAAAGGATGATCTAAATCCATTGTCATAGCATTGTAAGTGTTACCTGCTGTTTTCTCTGTACCCTGATACAAGAAAGGACTCTCAGCAATGATTGCTTTAATCAATAAAACCTTATCCTCCTCAGGTACAATATTAGTCAAATTATCAGACATAAAGCCTCTCATAGTAGAATTTCTGAAGTCTGTAAACCTCTTAAACTCCTCTTTAGAAATACCAAAATACTCAAGGATAATAGCTAAGTCCTTTGTAGATGTTTTAGGACTCTTTAGCCTTGCTAGTAAGTTCTCATAAACAGCCTCTAATGCTGACTCATCTAGCTCTCCCTCTACATCCATTAGCTCAGCAGTACCTGAGTACCTCTCAAAAGCTGATACATACAGGTCTAGATATTCTTTCTTGTAAGTCCTTACCTGCCTTGTACTGATGGATACCTCAGGATGATTAGAGAATTCTTCTTGAGTACAGTCTAGGATTGCCTGAGCATGTCCAAGAGCTTGCACTAATTCATTTCTATTACTGACAATATATTTACTGATAATCTCTGAGAGCATTTCCTGCTTTCTCTCAGGAGTAGAATCTTTAAATTCATATTTTAATACTGACATTGTGTTACCTCCTTTTGATATGGGATGAGGATATACTGCCTATTTCACTTCCTCCTCCTTCTACTTATATATACTTCTGTACTGAGCCATCTAAAGTACCTGGGAGGAAGTAATTTAGGAAGTAGGCATTTATTTTTAAAGGACAGTAAAACTCAATACACTTGTGAGGTTTTTTACCTGTTTTGAGTAGATATGTGACCTTTTTTACCTTTTTCAATATCAGCTACTGCATCAATAATCCAAGAAAGGCCAACAAAAACTACTCTAACACTTGAGCATTTTTCACTCTTTTTGTTCTAACACTTGAGCAAAATTCACTTTTTTACCTAAGGCTAAAAATTGCTATATCCCTTGCAGGAGTAAGGATCATACCACTTTTTAAGCAAAAGCTATCCCTCTTATATCTTTAGAAACAAAGACCCTTAGGCTTATCAGCCTTAGTCCTTCCTTACAGTCAGTCCTACCTACAATAATTAAGAAATCCTAAGTAATCCTTTTATGTCTACAATAGCTCAGCCTTATCCTCAGCTAGAGCATTTAGGACAGTTGGGAGGCTCTTAATCCTGTCCTGTTGTATAAATCCTTAAAAATCCCTCTAGTCCTTTAAGTTTTTGTAGGGAGCTTTGCTCCAAGCCTCTAGGCTTTAGCTCTTTTAGGCTCCTAGCATCAGTTGAGGAAACTATTCTAAATAAGTTAGGCAGCCATATTGAAAAAATAAAACAGAATATGATCCAGATTACTTTAATCCCTATTACACAGTCAGACATATAGGAGAGAAAGGCTGATGACTCAGCTTTAATACTTAAATAATCAGGGGGAAAAGAAAATGGCACAGGAGTTTATGAATGTTGAGACAGGAGATGTAGTAAAGATTGCATCATATAGGACAGAGGCACAGCAGGAAGCTTATCAGAAACATCAAAAGGCAAAGGCAGTTATTAAAAAGTCAGGTAGTCCTTTTGTATTCTCAGAAATGGAAGCATTTAAGGGAGGCTTATCAATGTTGAATAATAAAGAGCTAGGATACTTTCTATTGTTACAGACATATGTAGACTATAAAAACATGGTTAAAGCTAATGCAGATGCTAAGACTCCAATGAAAACAAAGGAAATAGCTGAGGCTTTAGGGGTAACTGCTCAGACTACTAATACTGTATTGAAAAAGTTTGAAAAGCTAAGCCTAATCTACAGGGACAAGGTAGAGGTAGCAGGTAAAAGCTATAAGGCTGTATTTATTAGCTCAGACTACTGCTTTAGAAAGGGAGTAGGAGCTGAGTACAGTAATAAGAAAACAGATAAGGCTGTAAAAGTATTCATTAATAGCTTACAGGAGGCTTTTAAAGAAGGATTACAACCTGCTGACATTGGCTTTATTTATAAATCAATTCAATTTATCCATTATGAGACTAACTTGCTAGTAGCTAATCCTACTGAGAGAGACTTGCATCAGGTACAGACTTTAAGCCTTGAGGCATTGGCTGAGGTTATGGGATTATCTGTAGAGGAGACAAGCAGAAAGCTAGGAAACTTACAATGGACTAATATGTATGTGTATGGAAAAATTAGAGTAGGTAGGGAGTTAATTATTAAAGCTAATCCTAATCTATTGTACAGAAAAGCAGGAGAATTTGATGAGACTCTAGGAGCTGAGTTTGTAGTAAACAGCAGTAAGTAAGCCTTTAAAACAGTAGCAAGAGATGACTAATAAGGGAGTCCTCTTTAAGTAGCAATACTTTAGAGGCTAAATCTCCTTTTCTCAGTTATGGAGTGAGACAATCATTCTGCTAATTCTGTGCTATGAGCCTTATTATCAGTAGGTAGACCTCTATTATTGTAGAGCTTTATCTGTTGGTAGTAAGACTCTCCTTTTTTGTCCTTTTTCAAGTATAGGGGGTACTGTTTTAAAGGGAGGGGTAGGGTACTACTTTTGGGGTACTCTTTATAAGTACAGTAAGGATACTGATAGGATTAACAGTATTAACAGTTAGGAAATAGAGAGTAATTTTGTAGGCAGTTATAGGAGGGATAACAAGGCAGTAGGAATACAGTTAGAGGACAGACAATGATACCAAATAGAGTAACATTAAAGGACAGTAAGGAGGCTTAAACCCTTGCTGTATAAGCATTTACAAGGGATACAGATAGGATACTGTACCAGTAGAGTAAAGAGTAAAAAGTCCATGACTCAGCCCCTACTCCTCCCTCCTTCCTCTAGTACTTTGTAGAATTACAGACAAGAGGCAGTATATTGCAGTAAATGAGCTTTTTCTTCCCCCTTCTCCTGCTCTCCCTTTGTAATTGAGAGGATAATAGAGCAGTATAAGAGCAGAAATAAGGCTGACTGTGACTGATTCCATTGGACAGAAAGTTTGTACAGGCTTATCTGTATTTATGCAGGATATTGTATAGATAGACAAAGCCTTGATACTACTGCATTTCTAGAGGTATTGACATACTAATCAATTTATGTTCAGTAGTCTACTGATGCTCCTGCTGTTGCTGTGTAAGATGTAGTTGAGACTGCTGAGAGCTGAGCCAAAGAGTAAAAAGAATTAAATGATAAAGCATACAGTAACAGAGCTATCAGCTTTCAATGGTAAATACCCCCATCCATAGGGGGAGTACCCCACAGAATAGTATGCAAGTAGCTACTCTAAAATACATAACCTATTTTTTGCAGTTCGAGAGGAAATGGACTCAACATGATACTGTACTGATACTGAGCTTATTTTAGAGATACCCTATCTGTAAAATGGGCAAAGCCTTTTAAAATTTTATTAGCCTATTTTTAGAAACTAAGTAGGAAATCTAATTGATCCATTTTCAGACAATTAAAAAGGAGCAAAGCCATCAGCTCTCCTCCATATATTTAATGCTACAATTTATTGAAAGACTCATACACATTAAATTAAATTTTCTTTATAATACATCCTTAAACAGTAGCTTACCCACTCCCCTAAATTTTTTAAAGGTATTTTAAAAGGAAAATCACAACCATTTATTCCATCAGGGTCTAAAAGGGGAATACTACTTATTGTAGGTGTCTCAGTAACAAGTTTTTGACCTGCATGTAGATATTTTGACCTTTTATTATAATAATCTACAAATTCTTTAACTAGGTCAGAAGGTAGGTATCTAGAGGTAAGCTCCTTTACCCTTCTACCAATTTGAAACTTTGGCTGTCCACATGAATCACATTTATCCTCTGTAAAGCCAATTAATGTTACTACCTCTAATGCTGATAAATAGAGAGTTGTGGCTATCTCTGTTTTGTTCCCTCCATGCATTGAAACAAGTTTTCCATCAGGTCTAATATATATCTGTTCCTCTAAAGCTCTTGCACTATGATAATGACTACAAGCCTTTAGAAATAATTCTAACTCTGGACTCATTTCCTCATTACTAGCTATCTGTTCTATTAGCTGTTTACCCTCTTTAGATATTACTAGGTAATCATCTACTAGAGATAAATCATCCATAAACTCCCTATCATCCTGGTATATCTCTTTTTCTAATGTGATAGTCTCCTCACCAGGTCTAGTGTTTGGTCTCCTAAAAACAGCATTAGTTTCAACAGATAAAAAATCCATAACTTGATTAACTTTTCTAGCAAAATAACCTGAGGCTTGGTTAACATCATATGCTTTAATAATGCAGGAAAACTGACTATCCCCATCAACCATAGGAAGAATTACAAAGCTCTCACCAATATAAGACATGATAGGAAAATATGCTTTTATTGTAGCTTGCATAAGGATAGCTTGATACTTACCAACACTTTCTTTTGTTACATTAATTACCTTTTTTAGTCTGTTATATAGCTCTGTACCCTTTTGAATATCTTCCTTACCATTATTCTGTAAAAAATAGATATTGTTTATAGAACCTTTCTCTTTATATGTAATACCAACCTCTAAAGCTGTTCCTTGATTGATATTCATAAAGCCAAAAGTAATTTTATTCTTTGAGCCATCTTTAATAGGAATGTACTGCCAACCACATGTCCCAAACTCCTTAGCCATTTCAGACCATAAACATCTTAGAAATTCATTAGAATCTTTTACATCACTTATGGACAGGTTACACTTAGTTGGACAATAAAAATAAGGGCATGTAGAATCATACACAATAAGTGAGGAGAATCTACTATGTCTAGAAAAA
>NZ_JBHZPF010000029.1:0-60487 GCF_042787975.1 Peribacillus sp. YIM B13482 | reverse complement strand
TGAGCGACTGTATAAGAGGAAACAAGCCCCTGTTCTTTCATGATCCGGCCAATTCGCCTTCTGGAGACCGTAAGGCCTCTTTTCTTTAATTCAACCTTAATCTTACGTGTTCCGTACGCCTTACGGTTTTTATCAAAGATGTCTAAAATGGCATTTGTGACATCGTCTTCTGAGGTTCGTTCTTTTGCTTCGTAGTAATAGGTGCTCCGTGAAAGCTCTAGGACGCCACACATTGCTGATACCGAGTATTTATCTATGTTCCGTTTAATGACATTTACTTTCGTCCTAGTATCAGCGCGGCTTGCTTTAAAATATCATTCTCTATTTGTACCTTCTTCAGTTCTTTTCGTAGACTAATAAGTTCTTGTTCCTCAGGAGAACGGTTATCTTTTTCTTTAAAAGAACCTGTGTTTTCACTCTGTTGTATCCACCGGTCTAAAGAAGAAGGAGTAAGTTCATATTCTTCAATAAGAGTCTTTCGGTTTTTCCCATTTTGGTAGAGTTGAATGATCTGTTGTTTAAATTCGGAAGTGAACGTACGGCGTTCTCGCTTGGTCATTTTGAGTGCTCCCTTATCTGTAGTGAGTTAAGTGTATCTGCCCTTAAAACTTCTGTCCAGATAAGTGTAGACGATTCAACCTTTTATAATTAGTTTAAATTAACTACAAAAAAAGTATAGAAAATCCAATAAATTTAGAGGTATTTTTAATTTCATCACCATGTCAATTAGTAAAATGTACCTAACATAAGATAGCATCTGGGTTTTAATAGTTTTTATAAAATTAAAATAATTCAAAACATTCATGTAAATTAACTTTTATTAATCTATAATAAAGTCGATGGAAAAAAATGGGGGGTATCGTTATTGAAGAAAAAGTTTATTGTTCCTGCAGTTCTATCGTCAGCGTTGTTGGTAGGTTCTATCCCAGCCGGTAATGTATTTGCGAATCCGGTTGATTCGAAGGTGGCTAGTAGTGTACAAGCTTCTAAGTGGAATGAGAAGGCAAACGTTCCTGTTTTTGTGAAGGAGCGATTTGCTGAGAAATTCTCTTCTAGCAACACTTCCAATGCACTAAATTATTTAAAGAAGAACGAAGGTAAAACCGGAATTAAAAATCCAGATAAAAACCTAAAAGTAAAAGATTCACAAAAAGATAAACTCGGTATGACCCACGTTCGCTTTAATCAATCAATAAATGGAGTGAACGTAGAAGGATCCGAAGTTATTGTTCATTTTAATAAGAATAATGAAGTCGTATCCGTCAACGGAAGAGTAAATCAGACGATTGCCGATGATGCGGTGGACACGACTGCCTCCTTAAGCAGTGATGCAGCACTAAAGCAGGCACTTTCATCTGTCAATGCCCCTGAAGAGCTAACGTATGAGCCAACTTCTGAGCTTGTAGTCTATCCTTTTGAAGGAAAGAATCATACAGCTTATAAAGTGAATGTTAACTTCATGGGGGATGAGCCTGGCAACTGGTTTGTCTTTGTGGATGCAAACACGGGAGAAATCATCGATAAGTATAATGGTTTAATGCATGCTGATGAAATGAAAACACAAAAAGGTGCTGGAAAAGGGGTACATGGTGCTCACAGGGAATTACATATTACCCAAGTGAAGGAACCTAAATCTGGAACTCAGTTTGCGTTAGCTGATTACTCTCATAATGGTCTTGATGGAATACTTACGTATGATGCTAAAAATGATAATAGTTCCAGTAATGATACTCTATATGTGGGGAATTCTGCTGCATTTATCGGCGACTATGATCGGGCTCTTGTCGATGCACACTATAATTCGGAAAAGGTATATGATTATTACCTTAATGAGCATGGCCGAAATTCTCTTGATGGTGAAGGAATGGCCATCATTTCTAAGGTACACTATGGAAATAATTACAACAATGCATCCTGGAATGGGCGTTGGATGACCTATGGGGATGGTGACGGTGAGTACTTTATTTCACTATCAGCCGGTCTTGACGTTGCTGCCCACGAAATGACTCATGGCGTCATCACTCATACAGCAAATTTAGTTTACCGCAATCAATCTGGAGCACTAAACGAATCATTTGCTGACGTCTTTGGTGCACTTGTTGACGATGATGATTGGGAAATGGGTGAGGATATTATGGCACCAGCTGCTAAAGCTGACGGTGTAACGAGATTGCGCAGCTTAAGTAATCCCAACAGTGTTGTAGTAAGTAATGCGGAAAGAGCTGCATATGGCAGTGGAGTCTATCCGGCTCATATGGATGAATTTTATCACATGCCAACTTCGGTAGATGGCGGCGGTGTCCATGTTAACTCCTCGATTACAAACCACGCTGCATACTTGATTGGTCAAGAAATTGGAAGGCACAAGTTAGGACAAATCTACTATCGTTCAATAAGCGTTTATTTAACGCCAAATTCCGATTTTAGTGACGCTCGTAAGGCTATTGTTCAGTCTGCAATTGATATTTATGGTGAAGGCAGCAAGGAAGAGGCTGCAGCTGCTGTCGGATTTGATTCGGTGGGAATTTACTAAGTATATAATTGGATCCGCCCGCAGGAATCAATATTTTTAGCGGATTTTAGAAGGATATTGAAGTGCGTTTTATGTTCCCACAGAATAGGAGTTTGGGGGATTTATTGTTATGGTCTCACCAGCCCCCATGTGTTGCCACATACACTCTGGAACGTGGAGTGCTGTTCACTACTTGTAAGGAAAGATAAATAAGAGATGTAACAGTGATTAAAGAGCCTTTTGTAAGGCTCTTTAATTTTATTAAGTATAGAGGGTTTTAAATAGATTGAGGACTATGGAGAAAAGGTTATTACATGATGAATCACATTATATTGAAAATGGAGCCCGGTTTATGCTAATAGGAACTTTACTTTATAAGAGAGTTGCTTCGGCAGCGCTTTTTCTTTAAGGGCATGTTCACCTTTTCAAGGCAGCTAACAGGTGCTATGCCTATTATAAAGTCAACCAGTAAAAAAATTACTGGTTGACCTTTTTTTAATATGTATTATTTAACTATTCTAGTTGGAGGATTAAGACCAAATTTTCCTCGTAGTATGCTACTGCTAAACCCTATAAATCCTCCAACAATTGCTGGGATAATCCATCCTAGTCCCACATCGTACATAGGAAGAATTTTATTGAAAAAATTATTAATGGATGAAAAGTGTATACCAGCTCGATTTAATCCATCAAATAAACTAATTATAAATGTTAAAAGTAAGCTTCCTTGATACACTTCAGCTTTCCCTTTAAATAAAGAATGAAAAAATGTCAAGAAAATTAATACAATGGCTAATGGATATATAGCTGTTAAGAGAGGAATAGAAACAGCAATTAACTGTGTTAACCCAATATTAGCAACTATTGCACTAAAAATAGATAAACTAATGGCAATTGTTTTGTAAGGTACCTTTGGAAATAGTTTATGGAAGAAGGAAGAACAAGATGTAACAAGTCCTACGCTTGTTGTTAAACAAGCTACTGTAATCATTAATCCTAATAATATCCCGCCATAAGCTCCAAAATAATAATCCGAGACTTTTGCTAAGATAGTGCCTCCATTTTCAAGGTGCCCAAGTTTTTCTACACTTGAAGCACCCATATAAGCAAGAGCTGAATACATGGTTGCCAGGAAAAAGGCAGCAATTCCAGTTGCTTTTGCACAAACAACCATAATTTGTTTTTTTGTTTTAGCACCTTTTTCTTTAATGGCATTAATGATGATGATGCCAAAAACAAAAGATGCAAGCGTATCCATTGTTAAATAACCTTCTCTAAACCCATTAAAAAATGGTTGAACTGAATAATTCTTAATAGGTGCTTGAAAATCTCCGATTGGATGATTAAAAGCAACTACTACTAGGATTCCAATGAACGTTATCTTGATTGGTGTTAATATTTTCCCGACAATTCCGACAACTTTCGCGGGATTGATCGAAAAAAGGCACGTAATGCTAAAAAAGATGATTGTAAAAATAAGTAAAGGAACGGGGCCTGAATTTTCGGACAAAAAAGGTTTTACACCGATTTCAAAAGAAACGTTGCCTGATCTAGGCAAAGCAAATAAAGGACCAATGGCTAAATAAAGAATGGTTGTGAATACAATACCAAATACAGGATGTACACGACTTGCTAACGACTGTAAATCATCTTTCCCCGAAAAACCAAGTGCTAAGACACCAAGTAACGGTAAGCCAACTCCTGTTATTAAAAACCCTGCATTTGCTGACCAGATATTCATTCCTGCTGATTGCCCAAGCATTGGTGGAAAAATTAAATTTCCTGCCCCAAAAAATAGAGCAAATAACATTAAACCAATAACTACAATAAATGAAAATGGTACTTTATTAGCCAAATTAAAACCTCCATGAAAGAATTAAATTTTACTTTTTCGAAAAAAAGAATTTTCAAAAAATTACTCACAAACCTAAATACATAAGATTGTATCGTATTCTGACTGATAAAATTAATTTCATTTCAATATAAATTTAAAGTTTCTCCTTTTTGGGTGGCCTTATTAAATATGCAATAAGGTTCTTTAAAATTTTAACGACAAGCAGAATATTACTATGATTGCGATTCAAATGATAATCGGTGTGAATTACAGGAAATTCCCATTACTTAGCCCCCTAATAGTGATCAGTAATTATTAACTAAAATACCATTTTATAACTATTGATATATTGTAATACATACTGCTTACTCTTTAAAGGATAAAAAGGAGGAAAAAACAAGAAATAAAGTTGTCATTTTGGAAGGTATAAAAGTGGATTACGGACTAAGGTTATACTTTTTTACTTGTGTCATACGTAGTAGCTGTGAAAAGACAATCCTGGTTGTTAGTTGGATTTAATGAAAAAATATAATAGCATAGTTGACTCTTATAATTGCTATGTTGGTTTTATTAACAATTGTGTACGTATCTATCAATAGAAGGTTACTCGATTAATTCAACTAACAGGTGCTATACCCTATGATCGGAGCTGTCTTTAAGGCAGCTTTTCTTTATGCGACTATCGGGGCAGTTTAGTTGAAGATTGCTGTTTGATCTTTATTCAACAATTGGACCATTTTTTTGAATAATTAAAGTTCTAATACTTTACTGTGGTAAATAAGTTAAATAGGCCGTGAATATACTGTGGATATGTTAAGACTTTAATTAGGAGAGGAGTGAATAAGCAATTATGAAACAAACGATGCGCGTTCTTATTTCTGGTGCGAGCATTGCCGGTCCGGCACTTGCTTACTGGCTTCACCGCCACGGATTCGACGTGACTGTAATAGAACGTGCACCAGCATTGCGCACGGGTGGTTACGGGGTTGATATCCGTGGTGCAGCCATTACGGTGCTTGAGGGAATGGGTATACTCGATCAAGTTCGTGCAGCCGACACGAACATGACTGGTGTTTACTTCGTGAATAGCAAAGGGAAGATCGAAGGTCAAATAAGCGAGGCGAGTATGGGAAACCACCAGGGTCTGGACATCGAAATCATGCGTGACGATCTTTGTCACATTTTGTACGATTTAACTAAGGATACGGTCGAATACATTTGGGGCGATTCGATTACCGCAATACATGAGACTGAAGCTGGTGCAGAAGTTCAATTTATTTATTGCAAGCCGCAGACTTTCGATTTGGTAATCGGAGCGGACGGTCTCCATTCTAATGTACGCACCTTGACTTTTGGGGACGAAGCACAGTTTAAACGCACGCTTGGCTGTTATATCTCAATTTTCACCCTTGAGAATTACCTCAACCTCGACCACCGCCAGCTGTTTTATACGATACCAGGCAAAACTGTAGGTATGTATAGCGCCCGTAACAATACCGAAGCAAGGGGTATGTTCTTGTTCCAATCAGAGGCATTGAAATACGACCGCTATGATACAGAATCTCAAAAGAAACTTGTAGAAAATGCCTTCGTAGGCCACACGGGTTGGGAAACCTCGAATCTACTCAAAACTATGAAAGATGCGACAGACTTTTATTTTGACGAGATTTGCCAGATTCACATGCCGACATGGTCAAAAGGTCGGATTACATTGTTAGGCGATGCGGCGTATGGCCCATCACCCCTATCGGGTCAAGGGTCTAGCCTGGCGCTTGTCGGAGCTTTTGTTTTAGCTGGTGAACTCAAAGCTGCAGATTGCGATTTCACCCGTGCCTTTGTTGCCTACGAACAACAAATGAGAAAGTTTGTTGAGAAAAATCAAAAAATAGGACTAATGGCTGCCGGGAGTATGATTGAAAGCTCAACCTTCAAAATCTTTCTACGCAATTTAATGTTTCGCGTACCCATCCTTATGATCGTATCGTTTAAAATGATTTCGAAAATGATAGCGAAAGCTGCCAACGGGATTGAACTGAAAGATTATTGATATGCGATATTTTAGAGACGAATTTCAACCAGTCTTTAAAACAATACAAAACCCGAACAATTTTCTGCCTGGCAGCTAAGCGTAAGCAGGCTCTTAAGCCTTTAATATTATTGTTAATTTTCCGCAATCGGGTGCGATTCTTAATAAGGTGCTTTTCTTATTGAACTATACCCCGGATAAGGGACACAAAAAAAAGTGTCCCTTATCCTTTCAGATTATGGATAATAGAATAATTCTAAAATTTTCTTCCTTCTCAAATAAATCATCCACTCTAAAGGCAGTAAGTTAGAGATGTGGTGATAAGGATTTATTTGTCAGCAATAAATTTCGCCCGCTAAATCACCATAAATCATTTATTCCTAATAGTGCAGAGTCTATTTTCACGAATGTATTAAACAGGCATTTGTAAAGTTTATTGATGTCTGATTATGCTAAGAAGTATGTTGTACACTGGTTCATCCATGGGAACGCAAAAATTTGTGTCAATGTATTAATACTTTTAAAGCCTTGGTATTACTGGGTTTCTCAGTTATCAAGGCTTTTTTTAATTTTATAATGAAAAGGAACTGGTATACTATTTCATCTTGAGCCTTATCCTTGTATTTAGAATAACCATCCACACTTTTTTCTCCGAGTTCCTTTGATACGTGGGCATAGACATTTAAACTCGTCTGCTAGTAAAAACTAACCATAGCCGATTCATTTATTTTCTGTAAATCAAATCATGTCTGATATCGTTCATAATTGAAGCACCCAAAATTAAAGAATGATCTATATTTAATCTTCTATAAATTTAATCCAAATCTCTTTAATTCAATGAAGATACTTTCCAATCGTTCCCCTTTTTCTGTTAACGTATATTCCACACGAGGAGGGACCTCTGGAAATACTTTTCTTTCCACTATCCCATGATATTCCAACTCTTTAAGGCGTAATGAAAGCGTTTTCGGACTAATTCCATCCAATGATTTTAATAAATCACGGAATCGCATCGTTCCTTCGATAAGCAGATCCCGAATAATTAAAAAGGTCCATTTAGTACTGATCACGTCAATTGTTCTAGCAATGGGGCAAGGCTCACCTGAGGTTCCTTTGGTCAGTACGACCGGCTCAGTAACACTCATCTGACACATCCTCCCTGAAATTTTTTTTGGACTATTTTACCTTATTCTATCACAATAGTATACTTTCAGAAACTTTATGAAATAAATAACACTACTTCCGAAAATGAACTTACTATATATATAATATCGATGTGCATATTATTCTATCACAATATTGAGGCAGTGCTCAGGCGAGAAATCAACGGCTCATTGCACTCTTAATCAGTGCTTTGCTATCGGTAGCACAGAGTTCGTCATCATGGGTATTCTTCCGGATGTAGCAAATGATTTGATTGTTACTTAAGCGAAAAAGGGTTATTGGTAACTGGCTCTGCTCTAGGTGTCATAATCGGAGGTCAAATTATCATCGCATTTACCGGACGTTTGTCAGGTAAATCGTTACTGTTCTGTTTCGTGCTAATCTTTGTTGCAGGGAATCTACTGGCAGCAGTACCTCACAGTTATCAAGTTCCAATGCCCGGCCTCGGATCTAGACATCGTATTTCTCATCAGGATTGCCAGCCTCGTTCCACGCATCCAGGGAGAGGTTATTTAGGATTATTCGTCATGAAATCCGCGTCCTTCGCAACTAACAGCTATTCTCGCTTTAATCATTAAGGTTGTCGATAGCAAAAAGGTCGCACAGCACTTTTAATCTAGCTAATGCCGAAGGAGGTTGGGTAATAGATCATGTGCCGGGTCTCATTTACATCGAGTACAGAAATTCCTCGGAATGGTTTCACTTGCTATGATGTAATAAAAAAATTCGAAGGTTGAAAAATTTGTATCTGAACTTGATATACATCTGTAAGAAGTATTGAATTTTTAATCTATTAAGTAAGATCATGAGGAGGTATAAACATGTTAAAAGGTAAAAAAGTTGTGATTATAGGCGGAAGCTCGGGGATTGGTTTTGAATCAGCTAAACAAGTAATAGCCCAAGGAGCAGAAGTGATTATTGCCAGCCGTTCCGAAGATAAATTACAGAATGCAAAAGAGAAACTAGGAGATAGAGCTACGGCTTTAATACTAGATACAACACAAGAACAGCAAGTTCAGTCCTTCTTTGAAAGAGTCGGCCAGTTCGACCATCTTGTGGTGAGCGCGGCAGAAACATCCGGAGGGTCATTCCTCCAAACAGATACAGCCAAAGCTCGACAATTGTTTGAAAACAAATTTTGGGGCCAATACTACGCGGCTAAATACGGTGCTCCTAAAATTTTACCACACGGATCGATCATTTTATTCTCTGGGGTTGTTGCCTACAAATCGATGGTCGGTTCATCAATTCTAGGTGCAGTCAATGCGGCCGTTTCGAATCTAGGTCAGACCTTGGCATTAGAACTTGCTCCGATCCGAGTGAATATCGTTTCGCCCGGTATCATTGATACACCTTCCCGCAGCAAAATGCCAGAAGAAACTCGCAATAACTTCTATGCTACGGTGGGAAACAAACTTCCTGTGAAACGAATAGGAAGAGCTGAAGACGTTGGACAAAGTGTACTATACTTGCTCCAAAATAGTTTCGTGACTGGAACCGTTCTTCATGTGGAAGGCGGTCATATTTTAGCTTAAGCCAGCAGTAAAATTGTTTGTTAAATCAGATTGTAAAGCGGCTTTTCATTGAAAGGCCGTGTTTTGAGTATAAAAATGTCAAACAGCCGTTATCCCAAGGGATTTCCGGCGTTCCTCAAAAAGAATCTAATGGTATTAGTAATATTAGACGGGAGCCCGCCACGCGTCCATCAAGCCAAGGAAAAATCCTATCCTCAAAACAAGAAAAACGCTATTCTTTTTGTAGCATCAATACGAAAGGAAGGCGTTTTTTTATGGGCTTCATTAACAACTACAACTCATTACCCAGGAATTATACCGTAATTTATCCCTCGAGCTATTTTGCTAATAATGAACGTGAAACACACGGAAAGAGTGTAAATGACATAGTAAAAGCTAGGAGTTACACGGTATATGCTGAAATTAGGTAGGGGGGGTGCTGTGACAGCTCTTTTCTCATAGAACTAAAGGGGCAGTAAAGTACAAGAACAAGATATAATAATTCCTATTAAATGATATGGATGTGGAATATGGAAAAACCAGTTGTAATCGAAAATTATAATCCAAATTGGTCGAAGGAATACGAGCAGGAAAAAAAGAAGATAATGGGGGTCTTAAAAAAGAACAATATTTGCATTGAACATATTGGGAGTACATCGGTTATTGGATTAGGAGCAAAACCCATTTTGGATATAATGGTTGGCGTTAATAATTTAGAAGAAGTGGACAAATTTATTGAACCCTTAAAACAAATAGGGTATGAATTTGTAGCTCATAAGGAATTTCCAGAAAGGAGGTTTTTTAGAAGAGGACATTGGAGAGCAGGAACACACCATTTACATATATACAAGTTTGAAAGTAGATATTGGAATAATAATATTTTGTTTAGAAATTATTTAAGAACTCATTCTGATGTACTAAAACAATATCATCAATTAAAAAAGGATTTAGCTGTAGAGCATTACTTAGACAGAACTGGATATACTCAAGCAAAAGAACCGTTTATACAAAATGTCCTTGAAAAAGCAAAAGAAGAACAAAAAAATAAATAAAACCTTCTGTCATTAACAATTGCTTTACTTTATTTTTGAAAATAAACTAGTGGAAAGAAATGTATTTGGTTCATTTCTAGTGACATTTGGTAATTTTAGGTAGGAGGAGAGGTAACTCATGAAAAATCGAATGGAAACATTCAAGGGATCAAAGCATTTCCGGCTGAATCAAGTCGCTGAGGGTATATTTGCAGCAATTTCGGTCCCAGGTACCGGATCTTTAGGGGTATCTGTTGGAAAAGGGGTTATGAACGACAAAAATCCTTATTACTACGATTTTCATGTTTATGAAAGAAAAACTTTATTCAGCTAACGGGTGTGTTAGCTGATGATCAGAGCTGTCTTGAAGGCCTCTTACTTCAACTAGAAGCTGTTGGTTTATGGTGAATAAATGTAATACATGTATTGTTCTAATAGCCTTAAAGCCTTGGTATCGCTGAGTTTATCAGTACCAAGGCTTTTTTGCATAATAAAAGGGAAATAGGATAGCAGGCTGAACACAATTTGACAACAATTGTGTAGAGAATCTTATCTCAATATGACATTTAAAGTGGATCCAATATTTATTCTAGATTCATTGGAACTTATAAACGTTCGCCATAAAGTTCTTTTTCTTCATTTGGATGAAAAAGAGTGAATCCTTTTGAACAAAACACAAACCTTCTATCTATCTCGAATCCAGCTTTATTCAAAATTTTAACTGTCCCCTGTGAACCAGTTCCAGCATACCCGCAACTACAACCAGATAGGTGTAACTCATTTCCTTTTTTGTCTATAAGGATGAGATCGCTATCGACCAAAATATTGTCTTTATTAATTTCTTTAACAATTTTTGCAATTTTAAAACGGTCAAATTGATCTTTAACTGCTTCGAATAAAGCAATACTTTTATTGGTAACACCGCTATCTTCACCGTAATCTTTTATGACCAATACTTCCCGCTCATATGATTTCTTATATAGATGGTACTTTTGATAAGTGACGTCATTAATTTTACAAATAAGTGGATTATCACCATTCGGTTTTTTATTCGTGGATTTATTAAACATTGCGCCCCTCCTAAAATAGTTATTTTATTAAGTTTATTAGGAGAAAAAGAGATTAGTACTAAGAACCTGATAAGAGGCAAATTTTTTTATTTTAGCTTCTCGTTTAACTAAATGTAAGAAGAATTAGTATTAAAGATGTTAAGGAGTTGATGGGAATGAATCGTGATACCTTTAAGGTGTGTGGATGGAGCTGATAGAAAGGGAGTAAAATTGTGAAGTCAAATTAAAAAGCATCTAAAAGCCGCTTTTTCAATGTATATCGTTTTAAAGTAATGAACATTCATTATGCTAATAACGATTTTGACTATTGCAAACATTATTATATCGATCAGATTATTTTCATCCATAGAAAATGATAGGGAGCGAAAATTTCAATATATGTATAAGCAATGAAAAATAAAGGTATTGACCATAAGTTGCTACGTAAAAATAGTGGAATCGTTAAGCTAAAAAAGGGTAAGAAAAAACCAAAATCTTCTCTACTTCTCTTTTTATAAATAATGATTAACACGGAGATTACAATCACGTTGATAATTATAGTAAAAATTAGGTCAATAACTTCATAGAAGGAAGGTTAACACTTGGACAATCCTATTAACAAATACGGTTGTATGGACTCGTAGCATGACAGACTATTCAACAAATCCGTAGATTATCTACGTATTTCTCCATTCAGTTGCATACTTCCTTTGATATTTTGTATCCTCTTCTTTTTCAACAAAATCCAATGCGATTTGCTTTATTTCCTCATCTTTTATTTCATTAAACAAATTCCTAAGTCCTTGAATAATATCAAAAATGAATTAAGGTGTAGTTTTTTTCATGAACACAATTTATAAACCGATCAACAAGACTTTTTATTACCATCTCTTTTTGCTCAGTGCCAGCTAGACTTATTTTCCATATAGATTGTAGGCTATGTCTTGCTGTGACGAATTTTTTATCTTTTGTCACTTCCAAAAACCAATGGGAAATCCCCTAGCATTCTTTTCTCAGGGTCACTTTTTGCCAAACCAGAAAGAAACTGGACAGCCCTCGATCCTCGATGGCTATCAGAATGTGTTAAATCCAACTTCAATTGTTCCCATACTTCATAAGCCCAGTCCAGCTCTTCTTTGGTAGATGCAAGAATATGATTGTAGGCTTCGTATTGTAAGTCCTTATCTTGAGAAAGTAAATTTTCCGAAGACTTAGAAGATCAATTCTTAAACTGCTGTTGTTACTGCAGGGTTTTGTTTGGTAACGATAGGGGATGTTCAAACGATTCTCTAAAGAGACTCAATTTTCAAAAAAATTAATTGACGAATATCCATGGAAATATTATGATAATTCTATTAACGGCTATTTAACGACATGTTATTTGTTTTTAAATAGTTATCAAAATACTAGAGTCATTCAATTAACCTTAAAAACAAAGGGGATGCTTTATGAAAAAAGAAATGTCATTCGGTGTTGCAATAATACCGCTCATCGTCATGATTGTAATGATGGCAATTACGGTTGTCTGGCTGGAACAGGGTCCACATATTCCACTTATTTTAGGAACATCAGTTGCAGCTATTGTTGCTTTGTGTTCTGGATATAAGTGGAGTGAAATTGAAGAGTCTATGTACAAGGGGATACGTCTCGCTCTGCCAGCAGTCGTCATCATTATTCTGGTAGGAATGGTGATTGGGGCTTGGATGGGCGGAGGAATTGTTGCCACCATGATATATTATGGTCTCAAAATCCTCACACCTTCGTTTTTTCTTGTAAGCATCTCGGTTATTTGTGCAGTGGTATCATTGGCTATCGGTAGTTCGTGGTCAACTATGGGGACTATCGGTGTTGCTGGGATGGGGATTGGACTAAGTATGGGGATACCTGCGCCAATGATTGCTGGGGCCATTATTTCAGGCTCATATTTTGGGGATAAAATGTCACCGCTTTCAGACACGACGAATCTTGCATCCGGGCTGACAGGAACAGATTTATTCGTGCATATTCGCCATATGCTCTACACCACGATTCCGGGCTTTATCATTGCCTTGGTCGTGTACGCCATTCTTGGGAGGGATTTTGGGAAAGGAGATATGGATGCTGCGAATATTGAACAAACGATCCGTGTTTTACAGGATAGCTTTGTCATTTCCCCGTTCCTATTGATCATTCCGTTAATCGTCATTATTCTTGTTGCTAAAAAGGTTCCAGCCATTCCAGCATTGATAATAGGGGTTTTGCTCGGTTTCTTATCACAAATTTTCATACAAGGTGGCAACGTGGCTAATGCAATAGCAGCTTTGCAAAGCGGCTTCGTGATTGATACGGGCAATAAAATGGTCGACAAGCTGTTTAACGGCGGCGGATTGGATTCAATGATGTACACCGTGTCAATGACCATTGTTGCGATGACATTTGGTGGAATCCTTGAAAATACAGGCATGCTTCAAGCAATCGTAAAGCAAATATTAAAATTTGCAAAGACATCAAGAAGTATCGTAGCATCAACGGTCTTATCATGCTTTGCGACGAATATTACATGCTCAGAACAATATATTTCCATCGTGATTCCTTCACGTATGTATGTAAAAGCTTATCGTGATAAAGGATTACACTCGAAGAACCTATCCCGCGCACTTGAGGATGGCGGAACATTGACTTCGGTATTTGTTCCTTGGAATACTTGCGGAGTATTTATTTTAGCTACACTTGGTGTGCATGCATTCGATTATGCACCATATGCGATTCTGAATTTTATCATCCCGGTTATTTCTATTATTTATGCGATGACTGGCTTTACAATTACGAAATTGACAGAAGCTGAAATTCAAAGTATCAAGAAAGAAGAGGAAGCAACTCTTCCAATATAACTTGCCGAACTTTTAATGGGACATGCTCCAAAGCAGGAGCCCTTCGAAAAGAGGGTTCCCTCAACGAGAACCTTTCTTTTCTTTGGATTTAGTATACTGGCAAATTAAGTTCATAAACAGCTCGGGGACGCCCTTTTGAATAGGTCATTTCTTCTCCAACGATGGTCACATGACCATGATCGGATAGTTTTTTTAGAATTCTTTCTGTGGTACGACGGGTCACCTGTAAATAATCCTCTAGTTCAGCAGCTGTGAATTGGACGGATTTGCGGGAATGACTGAATTGGATGATTTTGGATATGTTTGCAGGGCTCAATTTTGTCTGTTTGGCCACCTGAAGAAGTTCGGGATGATCGTTTTTCAAGCGTTGCTGTTTAGCATGCTGTGGAAATGGGCCAAGCAAATCTTTGTCTTCTGTGAAAATGTATCCGCATTTGTCATCACTATGTTTTTCAGCAAAACCGAGGGCAATCTTTGCATGTCGATCTGCATCCATAATAGTTGAACCATATCCGAAACCAATCGTGCCCTTTTTCTGTAATTGGGCAAAAAAATGATTCAGCCCGTTTCTGTTCATCAATGATTCGATATCACCACGGGTACTGTACAGTATGAAATGGCAGTCTTCAAGTAACTGGACGGAGGCTTGAATTTCATGTGCCAACCCATCTACCAGTTCATGAGCGTTCGCTTCTTCCGATATGACATAGCAAACGGCAATTTGTGAAGACCTGCTTTTAATTAGGTCTGTATGGGCTTTAATATCCTGCAGTGTTTTAAAGATGGAACTTTGAGGATCAACCATGCGCATGGCAGGTACACCAATAAGCTGCAGTTGATCAAATACAGAATGTACGCTTGTTAGTGCAAGATCAATGAAACCATCTTTCCAAAGTTTTTGATGATAACAAGTGATCAGTGAAATGTCAAATGAGTCCTTAAGCATTTCCTGGTAATCCATAATGTAGCTTGTATCCATCTCGATTTCGAGGTCAGCTAATACGTTCGTGACAATGGAGGCTTGGCTAACATCGATGGAAATTCGGTGAGGAGAGATTTTTTTATGATATAGCACGGATAGTAAGGAAGAAGCGACCGACATCTCATCTTGTGCTAAATAAAAAGAAGGAACCGGAAGATGCTCATGATATTTTTTTGAAAAATAGTACGGCAACGCCCCTGAAAACAACACAGCATCACACGGCTTTAGAGTTTTTATAAGCAGACCGGCCTCAGTAGGTTTCTGATATATATAGGCGTCAAAGTCAATTTCAGCAATTTCCGATGTTATGGATTCAATTCTTTCGATAAATTCAGTGGAACCAATGACAGCAATTCTTGTATTCATTGTTAACCTCCAGGTGAATGAGTTAATGTATTCCTAAATAACGATGTATTAACGACAACTATATCAAATTCTGACAATATTGTGAATCGAAAGGGAGTTTAGAAATGAAAATTACAGCGATCCACCTATATGCGATCCATCTGCCTCTTAAAGAGCCATTTGTGGTTAGTTACCATACCTACAAATTTATGCCATCGATTCTTGTAAAAATAGAGACGGATGAAGGGATTGTTGGGTACGGGGAAGGTGTGGCAGACGAACATGTGACAGGTGAGACATTGGAAGGGACCTACCAGGTGTTGAAAAATACGCTGGGACCCATACTGTTAGGCAAGAATCCATTTGAAATCGAAAGTCTACATGATTTGATGGACAAAACGATTTATGGAGCCCCTACAGCTAAGGCGGCTATCGATATTGCTTGCTTTGATATCATGGGTAAGAAACTGGGGCAGCCAGTCTACCAGTTAATAGGGGGGCGTTATCATGATGAGTTTCCGATTACCCATGTCTTAAGTATAGCCTCTCCCGAAAAAATGGCAGAAGAAGCGGCTGCTATGGCCGATAAGGGCTATCAGTCATTTAAAATGAAGGTTGGCACCAATGTCAGTGAGGATGTGGCACGTATTCAAGCTGTGCGCGCCCGTGTGGGTGAGAATATCGCTATACGAGCAGATGTTAATCAAGGGTGGCAGAACAGTGCGGTAACTCTTATAGCGATTGATCAATTGCGTGAATGCGAGCTTGATTGGCTTGAACAACCGGTAGCTGCAGATGACATCGATGGAATGGTTGAAATAAAATCGAAGTCTACGATCCCGTTGATGATTGATGAGGGGTTAAAGGGCACCCGGGAAATGCGTGAAATTATCCAGAAACGAGCAGCCGATAAAGTAAATATTAAACTGATGAAATGCGGTGGCATATATCCTGCGGTAAAGCTTGCCCACCAAGCGGAGCTTGCTGGGTTAGAATGCCAGATAGGCTCGATGGTTGAATCTTCTATTGGATCTGCAGCAGGATTCCATGTAGCTTTTTCCAAGAAAGTGATCACAAGCGTAGAACTCACCGGTCCATTGAAATTCTCAAGGGATGTTGGAAATCTATTCTATGATGTGCCATATATAAGATTGACTGAAAATCCAGGATTAGGTGTGCAGATAAATGAAGAAACGCTAGTTGAATTAACTGTTTTTCAGGATGTTATCCGATAAAAGGGGGAGCCACTTTGGAATTGATTTATGAAGGAACCATCAAAAAGGAATGGGAAAATCACAAGCGGTTTGAGGTCAGAAAATTAGTGTTGGAGGATTTAATCGATATATTGCAAGTCCAAGAACAGATCATTCAACATTTGAACGATAATGGTGTGCTTCAACCGCTTACCAAGGAAGAGTTTCAATATATTCTAGAAGGAAATGGACTGATGATTGGAGCATTCGTTTGTAAAGAATTAATTGCGTTCCGGGCGTTGCTGGCTCCTCCTATTGATGAGGATCATCTAGGTAGAGATATCGGATTGACAGAAAACGAGCTGTCGAATGTTATCTATCAGGAAATTTCAAACGTACTCCCTGCATACAGGGGAAATAAACTGCAACAGACACTTGCAACATTAATCATGAAGGAGCTGAACAATCACGAGTCAACTTACCGATATGTATGCTGTACGGTTGCGCCTTTTAACATCCCAAGTTTGAAGGATAAGTTTGCCCAGGGAATGGAGATTGCAGCATTAAAGGAGAAATACGGGGGGCAAATGCGTTATGTATTTGTCAAGGAATTGTCGGTAGTGGACGCATCTCATTGGCAGGAAATCCAGTTCATTGAGATGAATGATATTGCAGCCCAGCAAGAAATACTCGCAAAAGGTTGGCGTGGATTTAAAATGGAAGAACAGGAAGGAAAACAGTTAGTCTTTTATGGCAGTAAGCATACGAGTTAAAATCTCTTCGTAATTCTCGTTTGTTACTGAACTGCACCTCCAAGTGTTAGGTGAAACCTTACACTTGGAGGTGCTATTTTTTAGCATCAACCTCCCCAAAAAGAGGTTTTCTTAGCAAAGTAAGTAAAATATCATTTTTTCTAGTTGGAAGAAATAACCTCGTTGTTAAGTTATGGTTAATACTTTATAATTTTCTAGAAATATAGAAATGTTATGAATAGGAGAAAAGTATGAAAAAACTGTTGACCATTTTACTTTCAATTACGATGTTAATTAGCTTGTTCCCACAATTAGCATCGGCAGCTCCAAGCAATAATTTTGAGCAGGAACTTACAAAGTATTTAAAAAAGGTAAGCAATGTAAGGGGATTTGAAGTAACGAAGGATGATATTGAAAGTTCTCTTTCTACATATGATGAGAGTATTAAAGACTTTCAATCTATTGATGATCTTAAAGAAACATTAGGCGAAGTTATTAAAGCAGATTTAAGTAATTTAGATACCATTTATGAGGATTATAACCTAACTAATGAAGGCCTAATTAAACTATTACACGAAAATGGCGAAGAACTCGACGATTATATCTTTATCTGGGACCTGGATGAAGCTGTTTATTTCTATACAGAAGAGGGAGATTTTGAACAGGATCCAAATTTTGACCAAGATTTAGTCAAATATTTAACCAAGGTCAGCAAGGAAAGAGGCTTCGCAGTAACAAAGGACGATATCGAAGTATCATTAGACACCTATGATTTAAGTACTGAAGACTTTGAATCTGTCGAAGAGCTTAGCGAATTCTTAGGTGACGTCATAAAGGCAGACCTAAGCAACTTAGATTATTTTAATGAGAATTATGGACTGGATAAACAACCACTGCTTCAATTGTTAAAGGAAAATGGTAAAGATTTTAACGATTATATATACATAGATAATCTTGAAGAAACTGTTTGGACCATTACTGGCGGGGATTTGGAAGGAGAAGTTGCCGATGATCTTCTGCCTATTTTCGAGGGGGATCTCGGTCTAACGGAAGAGGAACTACAGCGACTTGAAGACCATTTAATAACTTTGGAAGATCATCTTTCAGATCCGGAAACAGTCAAGCGACTTGAAGAATTGGGCAACCGCATGATGGCTTTCGAGGATTTTGATGTAGCAACCGAGCTTACTGCTGGACAGATAGCTGAAATGGCATCTATCTATGAAGAACTACTTTCCATCTTTAAGCTAAAAGTATCCTATTCCCTTGTGAAAAGCGGCTCGGAATCACCTGTATCCCTTTTGGATTTAATGAAATTGGAAGAATTGAAGGGTGCTAACATGAAAATAGCCATATACACTACTGACGGGAAGTTCTTGGCTGATCTTTTGATTACGGGTGAAATGGTCGATTCTAACACTCTTACAAATGCGGGCCAACAATTAAAGGATTCTGCTAAAGGAGTGACAAGGACCATTGAAAAGGCACCAGTGGCTAAACCAGTAAAACAAAAAATCAGCACTATTAAGAAATCGGAACATCATACGGTAAAAGGAGCTAAACTTCCAAAGACCGCTTCCGATTATATCCCTAATGCCCTTTTAGGACTATTCATTGTCTTGTTCGGGAGCTTGATGTATCGAAAAATAAGGAAAGCTTAATATGAAACAATTTAAGAAAAAGCGGTTACTTCTGCTTTCTTGTACAATTGCTATCATTTTATTTGGGGTTTGGTTTACCACATCCAATATGTATAAGTTTGCAAAAGGCTACTTTCTTTACAAGACTCATGCTCCAAGTAGCCAAGTAAAAGAAACTGTACAGAAACCACCAAGAAATGAAACAACAAAGAAAGAGCTATATCCTGTCCGCCCTAAAACGGGTGAAGAAATCGGGGAACTATATATACCCAAACTAAAAGCAAAACTCCCCATTTTCCATGGAACAAACGAGGATGAATTGGAGAAAGGCGTTGGTCACTTTGCTGAAAGTGTGCTGCCAGGTGAAAATGACAATTCCGTTCTTTCCGGTCATAGAGATACGGTATTCCGTAAACTGGGGCAAGTAGGTGAAGGAGATTTGTTGATTGTAAGAACATCGGCAGGAGAATTCACATACAAAATCAACAAAGTTCGAATTGTAGATGAGGATGATCGTACCGTAATCGTACCAAAGCCACGAGCAACGCTTACCGTCAGTACCTGTTATCCTTTTGATTATATCGGGTCAGCACCTGAACGTTATATACTTGTCGCGTATTTGACTTCAAAAACAGTAAGTTAATCATCTAGAGCCCCAATAAGGAAATCCTATTGGGGCTCTATTAATATTATTTCCACAAATTCTATTTAAAAAGGAAATCAAAGTTGAAAGGATATTTCACTATATTGTTTAGCTATTCTTAGTGCTCAAAGTACTCGATGTAACGGATTTTATTATTTTATGATGGTAAATATAAGAGCCGGCTATCAAAATATATCCGATAATGAAAAGCAGCCATCCACTGGCGGGATCGCCCACTGATATGCTTGAATACATAGCACCCGTCAAATCAAATACAAAACCGGCATAAGCCCATTCCTTGATTCTTGGAAAGCCAGGAATAAGTATTGCCACGACACCTAATAATTTGGCAATGCCAATAAAGGGTAGGAGGTAGGTAGGATAACCTAAATCATTAAATAAAGCGACTGCATCGGGAGCAGACATTATATCCGGAATAGAACCCAAAACCATTAATGCCACCAAAAGCCCTGTAAAGATCCAATATATAATTTTTGTTTTTTTCATTTATTCTCATTCCCTCCCTTAGATTGACATATTAATCATATTCCACATTCCTTTTTTTAATGCATTCTATAAAAAATTATTGAACTTTAACAGTCGTGGCCCGATTCTTGAAGAATCGCTTGACTGTAGACAGATTCGAAGAAAACTCCTGTTTGCCTACAGTTTTTTCTTGAGAAATATTCTGTTGATTTCAGAAATCCGCTCCAACGAGTCAACAGCCGAAATCATGGGGTACAGCACGAAATCACGAGTAAATATGCTGAATTCACGAGTAAATGGTCAAAATTCACGAGTAAAACAGCCAATCTCACGAGTAAACAGTGCGAAATCACGAGTAAACGTGCGAAATCATAGGTACAGCACGAAATCACGAGTAAATATGCTGAATTCACGAGTAAAACAGCCAAACTCACGAGTAAACGGCGCGAAATCACGAGTAAACGTGCGAAATCATAGGTACAGCACGAAATCACGAGTAAAACAGCCAAACTCACGAGTAAATAGCCAAAACTCACGAATAAAACAGCCAAAATCACGAGTAAACAGTGCGAAATCACGAGTAAACGTGCGAAATCATGGGTGCAGCACGAAATCACGAGTAAATATGCCAAACTCACGAGTAAATAGCTCAAATTCACGAGTAAAACAGCCAAACTCACGAGTAAACGACGTGAAATCACGAGTAAACGGTGCGACTGTCTGCCAAGCCTTCCCGCTGCAAGCTACTCCTGGGTCTCAGCTTGCCAGTTATTCGGCAGGAGTGTCGCAAATTTCTTCAGTCTAGTGAGGGTTGCATAAAACAGTAACCCTAATTTTTCTTAAGCTGTAAGAGCAGCTTACCTAGAGCGTGAATCAAAAAAATCAAGAAGTTTAAAAAGGAAAGGCTGAAAGATTCTCCATTATGTAATGTATAACTACAGCGTGTTTTTTATGGAGCGGAAATTTCATTACATTCCGGGCAAAATGTATATCGAAAGGGGGGATATACTTGATTATGGTTTGCCCAATTTCGGGTTTTTTTGTGCCGGTATAAATTATTCATCTCTTTGGCAACCAATTATTATTGGTCTTGTACTAGCGATTGTCGGGGTTGGTATGGAATATTTCATATTAAAAAGTGGAACTTTATGGATGGGTGTTGCGGATTTTGTAGCTACCGTTTTGATTGGGCATTTTCTTTCAATCTATTATGGAATGCTTCAATCACTTTCATAGGAGCAATTATTGTAGGAATATTACTTGGTGTAATAGAATACTTTACTCACAGATTTTTAATTTCATAAGGGAAAGTCCAAAAGTCCACCGCTTAAAGGTAATTTTGGAGTTACATTATTGTAAAAGGCAGTGCCTACTTTAGCACTGCCTTATTGAGGTAATTTTAAGGTTGAATAGCTTTGCCTTTCTGAAGTGTTGCAGATATGAATAGTGTAAAATTGCGAACACTGTAATTGACCCTGTTGCAGCAATTTTAGGTAGGGCTTTATCTTATAAAAAAGTTTATTGACTTAAAAGAATTGATTAAAATGACGCATAACCCGATACAGGAAATCGTGATGATGGAATACATTAACTTTAAGTCTTTCAATATAATAATTCCCGCAATTACTATTAGTGAATCAATAATAAAAATAACAATTCCTGGATTAGTTGCTGTGCTTTTTGAGATTAATAGTGCTAGCAAATCCACTCCACCAGGGCTAATATGTTGTCTCAGCATAAAACCAACACCAATCCCAATCGTCATTCCACCGATAATGGCACTCGTTATGATCGGTAGATGAACCAAACCGTTTAGTGGTGTTAGCCAATCAATAATGGTTGAAGTAAACGCTAACCCAAGGATGGCATTAAAGAAATAAGTCTTATCGTATAGAAGAGATAGAAGGTATATGGGAATGTTGATCATGATCATAGTATGTCCAACCTGGATTCCCCAAACATATTTGATTAATAAACTTATGCCAAATATCCCGCCATTTATTAGATGAATGGGGATAATAAATAAGTTAAGACCTACTCCAATGCAAAAACTTGAAAAAAGCAATGTAACAAACTTTCTCATAAAAAAATTCCCCTTGTCCAAATCATTATCTTAAAATATATGAGAGGAATCTAAATATATACTTAGCTGATTGGGAATTACGATTGCTATTTGTTCTTCATAAGATATTTTTAATTCACATGGGAGTACGCTAATCAAAATAAAGGCATTCTCGTTGAGGCCATGATGTAATTAGGGCAAAAAAAAGAGACACTAAAAGAGTCTCTTTTTTTTCCTTGTTTTCTTGGGGCAAGTCAGTTTAATAATAAAAGAATTTTTTATACCTTGGAAAATAGGTTGGATTTAGCCTTGTTAATTCAAGATGTTTTTTTTGATAGGCGATTTGTAATGGTATCTTCTTGTGGTGAAGTTTGCCGTATAAAAAAGGCCAGTATGAATGCAACTATGGTCAAACCTGTTGCTATCATGAATGCATCATCCACTCCCATTACGCTGCCTTGTTTAATGGCCGTCGCCATTTGTGATGTATTATCCGGTGATATGTTCCTTTGAGATAAGATTTCCTGAACATGTTTCGTTCCTTGGTTTGTCATGATGGACACAAAGAATGCCATGCCAACAGCACCTGCCACCATTCTCAATGTATTGACCATTGCTGTGCCGTATTTATTTAGGCTAAGTGCCAATTCATTTAATCCGGCTGTGAAGATAGGCATCATCAGTATCGACATTCCGAACATTCTAATGGTATATACCCACACCACATAAGAATAGGACGTATCTGTTTGAAGCCGCGTTAAAAGATAGGTTGTAATGATAGTGATGGCAAGTCCGCTCACCGCAAGCCATCTCGCACCAAATCGATCAAACAGCTTACCTGTGATAGGGGACATGATCCCCATTAAAATCCCGCCAGGCAATAGCATGAGACCGGATTCCATCGGAGTGAACCCACGGATATTCTGCATATAGATTGGCATGATGATCATTCCAGAGAACATACCCATGGTTGCGATGATGTTGATGATTGTCGTTAAAGTGAACATCCGATACCGAAAAATTCTAAATTCCAAAATAGGATGTGATACAGTAAATTGCCTCCAGACAAATAAAACTAAACTGATTCCTCCAACAAGGAACATCGTCAGTACTTCGGGACTGCCCCAGCCCTTAATACCGCCAGTAGCAAATCCATATAGAACCCCGCCGAATCCGATAGTGGATAGAATTACACCCAGTTTATCGAGTTTAGGCCGGCTGGTTTTCCCTACTTTTTTAATGATGAAAATGGCAAAGATGAAGTCAAGCAGGGCAAATGGGAAAATGATAAAAAACAGAACCCGCCAAGAATAGTTTTGGATAATCCATCCTGATAGCGTAGGTCCTACAGCCGGGGCAAAATTCATCGCGATACCAAATATGCCCATTGCGAAACCGCGTCTGTTAGGCGGAAATAAAGTGAAAATTACATTTGTGATCAACGGGAACAAAATCCCCGCACCCGCAGCTTGAACCACACGTCCGATCAATAAGACGGAGAAGCTGGGGGCAATTCCACATAAAAAAGTTCCTAAGGCGAAGAGTCCCATCGAAGCTAGATATAATTGTCTTGTATTAAATCGTTCCATTAAGAAAGCGGTAATCGGGATGACAATCCCATTGACCAATAAGAAGATAGTAGTAAGCCAATTCGCTGTTGCAGCTGATATGTCAAAATGAGTCATTAATTGAGGCAATGCGATATTAATTAAAGTCTGATTTAAGAAAGCGACTAGAGCACCAGCCAGCATCACCGCAAACATGGGACCTGTACGTACTTTAGTGATGGCTGTTTTGTCGTGATTCATTATTATGGCACGTCCTTTCCGCTAGGATAGTACAAATTGTACTGCCTGCTATTTTTAAAAGTTTAGAAACTAATTCGTCTCACGAAGTATTAGTGTAAACCCACCTATATTTTCCGGTAAAATACAGCATTTAAGGAGATTCACCTCAATTACGGCTTTTTTGAGGTGTTTATTCTTTATTAACCACTCACTTACAATATTTCAGGATACATTATCTCTTGGAAATCCCCCAGGTTAACATCCATTCTACAGGTATATCATATTTCAAACAATAATCACCAATATAATACTTACAATGTACCAGAGAAATTTGTGCACTAGGTATAATACTTTAACATTCTACCATTCGTATTCACTAAAAAATAGTTAATTAATGTTGAACAATAAAATCACGACTTTTCCGTATTTTGCGAATGATTATATTTTTAATATTCAAAATAATTATTGTAATCAATGTACTTGTTGATTATAATACAAAGCATAACAAATAAAAAGTTATTATGAGGGGGTGAAATAATTGAATATTGCAGGGATGAATATAACTTTTAGGCATTTCCCTTTTCATTATTTTTTGGATTGCATGGACAACCTTGGGATTAATAGCATTGAGTTATGGGCTGGGGAGCCGCATTTGTATGTTTATCGAAACATATTAGGAAATATAAGGAGTTTGAGAAGGGAAATTAAGTCTAGAAATATGAAAATCATTTGCTATACCCCCGAACAATGTATCTATCCTTATAACATTGCATCCTCGGATGCTCATTGGCGAAAAAAAGCATGGAATATTTTATGGAAAATCTTTATGCCGCGCTGGAGTTAGACACAAACATGATGCTTATCACTTCTGGAATAGGGGACTTTTCTGTCTCACAAGAGGAATCATGGAAATATGCAAGTGACTCAATCTTTCAATTAACCAAAGTAGCTGAGATGGAAGGTTTGATTCTTGTTTTAGAGCCATTGACAAAGTATGAATCCAATCTGGTAATCGACTCAAAAGGGCTAAAGAAAATGTTAGAGGAAATCCAATCTACTTCATTAAAAGGAATGATAGATACGGTTTCCATGCATCTGGCGGGTGAAACACCTGATGAGTACTATTCCTTCCTTCCCGAATTAGGCCATTTTCACCTAATGGACGGGGGTGGTCAATCAGATGCACATTTGGCACTGGATGATGGGGTTTTAAATTGGAGGGAATATTTAATAAGCCTTCAAAGCCATCGTTACAAAGGAAGTTGTACTTTAGAGATTATGGGATCAAATTATTATCAAAATCCAAGAGATGCAATCAAAAAATCAATTGAAAAAGTTAGGGAATTGGGAATTTAATCATCTAATTTGGAGGAACTCTTTATGAGTAATGGCACACTTACACGAAAACTGGGTTTTTGGTCTGCTCTGGCTATTGCTGTTGGAACTACAATAGGGTCGGGTATTTTTGTCTCATCCGGTGATGTTGCAAAGACTGCGGGTACTCCTTCCATTTCCATTCTAGCCTGGATAATAGGAGGGGTGATTGCCATTCCGCAAGTAATGGTGCTGGCGGAGTTATCGACAGCATACCCCCAAAATGGAAGCGGTTACGTTTATTTAAATAAAGCTGGGTGGAGGCCTCTGGCATTTTTATATGGATGGGCCACTTTCTGGGCGTTGGATCCTCCATCCATATCGATTATGGCCTTAGCCATCGTTTCTTATTTAGCAACCTTTTTCCCATTTTTCTCTGGGGTCGCCGAGAAATTATTGGGTATTGCGATCATCCTGCTCATCACATCGATTCATTATCGAAGTGTGAAGGAAGGAGGTCTTTTCCAAGTCATTATCACGGCTATCAAGATCATTCCTTTCCTGATTGTCATTGTCTTGGGAATTATGTACATGAATCCTGATAACTTTGCTTATACACCAGGACCTGGTGCCCAAAAGTCAAATTTAATAGGTGGTGTATCCGCAACCACATGGGCATATACGGGAATGGCTGCGATTTGTTTCATGGCTGGGGAGTTCAAAAATCCAGGGAAAATACTTCCACGAGCTCTTATTAGTTCGGTATTCATCGTGTTGGCTTTATATACGCTGTTAGCCGTTTGTGTCATCGGTTTGATGCCGTTTGATGAATTAATCAACTCCAATGCGGCTGTTTCTGAAGCTGTAAAATATATTCCGGGATTATCTGATATTGCATCATCATTCGTGGCCATTACGGCGATTATTGTTATCTTGGGTTCGCTGAGTTCTTGCATAATGTTTCAGCCCCGCCTTGAGTACGCAATGGCAAAGGACGGACTATTCTTTCAACGTTTTGCAAGAGTTCATCCTAAATATGAAACTCCAAGTTTCTCTATCATCGTTCAGGTTACGTATGCATGTATACTTGTGTGCTTCAGTAATTTAACAGTATTACTTGGCTATTTCACACTGATTCAATTGGTAATTAACATCATGGACTTTGCCGCTGTTTATAAATGCCGTAAAAGGGATGATTATAATCCAATCTATCGTATGCCATTGTGGAGGTTAACGACGGTTTTAGCTATTCTTGGAGCATCATGGCTGGCTTGGGGAACATTTACTTGGGCGCCTATTCAAGGAGTGATTGCAGCATTGATCGTTATCGCAACAGGTCTGCCGGTTTACTATTATTGGGAAAGGAAATATGGATCCAAGAGAAATAACGACAGTGATATCGTGGCTTAGCAGAATTTTAAGGGAAGTTAGGACTGCTTTTGACAAACACACTAAAATTTAAAATAAAACAATTGTACGAATTATTACGTTTAGATATAATACAAGACATAACAAATAAACAAAGGTAAGGGAGGAAGCTGTTAATGCTAAAGTTTGATGAGGAGTTATTTCTAAATCTTGTAGAAAAAGAGGGCCTTGCTTTTAGAGGCCAGATTGAAGAAATCGTAGATGGAATCACAAAAAGGGGCTACAGCAATATTTTCCTTATCGGTGCTGGTGGCACCATAGCCATGATGTATCCATATGAATACATTTTAAAATCAAATTCTACCATCGATGTCCATGCAGAAATTGCCGCTGAGTTCATGGTGATGAATCATAAGCATTTCAGCAAAGATTCAGTCTGCATTTTTACATCTGTATCCGGGACTACTCAAGAAACAGTTGCAGCGGCTGAATATTGTAAAGAAAAAGGCGCCACTACAATCGCTTTAGTTGCAGAGCCAAATACTCCGTTAACACAAATTGCGGATTACTGTATAACGACTGGTTCTGAAACGCACTCTTTTGATACTTTCTTTATGCTTTTGTACATGGTCGTCTTCCGTTTCATGCATAACAACAATGAATTCCCGCAATATGAACAATTCACGAAGGAGGTTTCTCTACTTCCGCGTGCAATTCTAGATGCCGTTAAATCTTTTGACAAAAAAGCAGAGGAATTCGCCATTACACATAAAGACACGGATTACCACATGATGGTCGGTTCTGGTAACCTATGGGGAAACACTTATTCATATGCCATGTGCATTTTAGAGGAAATGCAATGGATCCAGGCGAAATCCATCCACGCTGCAGAGTTTTTCCATGGTACGCTTGAACTTGTTGTTGAAGATACAAGTGTTATTTTACTAAAAGGGGAAGATGAAACTAGACCGCTGATGGACCGTGTAGAGAGATTTGTAGAAAAAATCTCAAAAAATATAACGGTTATTGATACCAAAAGCTTTGAAATGGAAGGCATCAGCGAAGAATTCAGAAAACACTTTTCAGTTAGCATCAACTGGTCAGTATTAAGTCGAATCAGCGTATACCTTGAGCGTGAAAGAAATCATCCATTAACACTTAGAAGATACTATCGCCAAATGGAATATTAAGATAAGTGGAGCACTACTTAGTAGTGCTCTTAAGTTTAAAGAAAGCGGGGGAAAATGATGAGAACGGTTACAGTCGGAGATAACTGTATGGATGTTTATCAAAAGAGCGGGGAGGTCTATCCTGGCGGTAATCCTTTAAATGTGGCTGTCTATTTAAGAGGGTTAGGTGCTGAATCTGCTTATATCGGCTGGGTGGGCTCCGATCAATACAGTGAAAAAATGGTTAAAGCGATACAGGAAAAAGGTGTTGATATTTCTCATCTTTCGCGGAAAGAAGGAAAAACAGCTGTTACCTTTGTTGAAATGGTAGGAAATGACCGCAGGTTTGGAGAATACGATGAAGGTGTCATGAAACATTTCCGCTTAACGACGGAAGAACTCCATTACATTCAAACATACCAGCTCATACATTCAGGGATTTGGGGACATGCGGATAAGTACTATTCCTTATTTAAAGAAAATGGAATGCTCACGTCTTTTGATTTCTCAGATCAGCTAGATCACGATCTAGTGAAGACTTTACCGCAGTTTGTTGATTATCCTTTTTTCTCTTATATGAAGGATGATGCTTTTATCCGCCAATTTTTAAAAGATGTAAAAAATCAAGGATCTAAAATTGCGGTCGCCACTTTAGGAGAAAATGGTTCACTTGCCTATGACGGCATTCAATTTTATCAATGCGGTGCCCTTGAAGCGAATGTGGTAGATACAATGGGTGCGGGGGATTCCTTCATTTCCGGTTTTATTTATGGATTATTGAAAGGCCAATCTATCGAAAATTGCTTAGAATTGGGTACAGAGTCTGCTGCGAAAACCATTAGCTATTTCGGTGCGTGGTGACTGGGACTGTAAATCATGTATAATAGGTAGTAAATAATAAATTTTGACGGATAAGGATGAATCTAATATGAATTTAAATCCTTCAACCCCCCAGCCACTATATATGCAAATAAGGCAAATGTTGAAGAATGATATTCAGAACGGTAAATACAAACCAGATGAACAAATCCCAACCGAAGCAGAGCTTTGTGAAACTTATAACGTTAGCCGCATCACCATTCGAAAAGCAATCGAGGAATTGGTGAAGGAAGGAACACTTACACGTATTCCGCGCAGGGGTACCTTTGTTGCATCTAATAAGTTTCATAATGAGTTGTTATCCATAAGTGGATTCTCAGAGTTTAGTCATCAGCTTGGGAAGATACCGAATTCCCGGATTTTAAGAAGTGAGGTCATAGCCGCACCAAAAGATGTTGCAGGTCATCTCCTCATTGAAGAAGGAAGCCCCGTTCTCGAACTAGAGCGACTCATGTATGTAGATGAGCGTCCGCTTTTCTACGATACCGCTCATTATTCGTTACTTCGTTTTCCGGATTTGGAAAAGAAGATTGCAAGGGATGAATCAACTTATAAAATCCTATTGGAAGATTACCATACCGAAATAGTCAGTAACGATAAAATTATAGACGTGATTGGTGCTACAAAAATCCATGCTAAATATTTAGAATGCGATATTGGCGCAAATTTATTTAGAATAGTGAAGATTGCTTTCGATGCAAACGACCAGCCTGTGCACCTCTCAACGTTCATGTGTGAAACCAACAAGGTCAATCTGACTGTTCATCGGGCAAAATAGGTCATGCCATTAATTTGGCATGACCTATTTAAACATCTAGTTTTGATTTTCCTCCTCCAAACTTTCTTCTTTGATCATCGCATTTAAAATATCCTTACAATTAAAACACAAGATTTTCTTGTTATCTAACAGAATACCGTTCAGAAAACCAGCCGTACAATATACATCATGTGCACAGCGAACACAAGAGCCAACTAGTTCATCCATCGATACATCCCCCTATTCAGGAAATGGTATATAGTTTGGTGTTCTATTTTGAATAAAGGTAAAGGCCAAAATCTTGCATAACGGAAGTGTGCCCCATTTGTCGCAACATGGTAGCTATATTACCACGATGATATGATCCGTGAGTGACAACATGAAATACCGATTCGGAAATGGAAGTTTCAAGCAACCCAGCATATGGATTATCCACGACAATTACCTTTTCCATATCCTCCACACTTTCCAGAAGGGCTTTGTTTCTTTCGGATAAGTCTATAAATGTTTTTTTCATTTCCTCAATACTTTTCTTTTCCACCACTTCTCTTAATAGATTAGAAGACTTCATTGCTTCATCCATACTATTACCTGAGATAATGTCAAACCAAGTGTAATCTGTAAGATAAATGTGAGACAACACTTTAGATACCGAAGAAAAACCACTCCGAATATCCTTATGATAAATGTGCTGTGGAAGTTCAGTTAAACGATCAATGATAACTACATTTGCCCACACGTGGTAGTTGTACATATTTAATTCTTGTTCGGGGTGGTTCATATAAAAAACCTCCATTTTGGGTCGTATTGAACAATTTATGCCCTAAATGACAAAAAAATTCAGTTGAATTCAAGAAAGTATATTTATTAATATTTTTATATATAAATAACAACACTTCCCTTTTGACAGGTAGGAGGAGTATGAAGTTATTGCATACTTCCTCCACTGCTTTATCCATGCACCTTTCATTGCAAATTTACTAATGTTAAAACAAAATGCGAATCTTTCTGATTATAGATATTGGCGCATCCATATAAGGATGCTATTTCTTGCAGGAAATTAGCTCCCTATATCGAACTGATAGTAAAGGAGATGGTAATATGAATCTGAGAATTAAATATAGGCTTTATATCCATGTTGACGGAAAACTTATTCCAGAGAAGTATGATCGATATGAGATACTAAACGTCAGAGAAGGTATAGATCCTAATGATACTAAGGATTACCAAGAGCTTATTAAAAAATTGGGAAAGTCAATTAATCGGCCTGTAAATGAATTTGAAATTAAAAATTATGAGTCCATGTAAGGGCATCCTCTCGAGGATGCTTTTTATTTTGGAGAATGAGAGGTGAATCCGGTAATTTTGAACTTTCACCGTTAATTAAACAAGAAAACGCCATTGATTTAGAGGGGATACCTTTTATTGCAGATTAGCATTTAGTTTTTTATTAGATAATTCATCTATTGATTTTGCGGTTGTATCAAAGGAGGGTGTTCTGCCATGTCATTTAATACTTTTTCACGTTCTATTTTTGCTTCTAGAATGGCCCTCCCTTAATTGAGAGTGGCCAAATCGTTAATTATTTATATGTCTTCTTGAACTTTCGTTTCCGTTACTCCAAGAAGACATGCGACCATTATTATTAAATGGTTCCGTGTGTTGAATTAAAGTATGAAATTATAATGTTTCATCCTGCCTTGAATTTTTTTGTAAAAGGTCACGAATTTCCTTTAAATATTGCTCGGTTGCCGGTACCACTACAATTACCTCTTCCTCGTCCGTTTGCTTTTTTCTAATAAGAGAATTCGCTATCTTCATAAACATGAAAATCGCAAACGAAATAATCAAGAAATCAATCACAGCTTGAACAAATGCACCGTATTGAACATCCACGCCATTAACTGGAAGGGCTAAAGAAGAAACATTGACCCCTCCTAGTAAAATTCCAACTAGAGGTGTGATAATATTTTCGACTAGCGATGAAACGATTTTCCCAAATGCAGCACCTATCACTACAGCTATAGCAAGATCGAGAACGTTTCCTTTAGTTATAAACTCCCTGAATTCCTTTATCATCGTAACTACACCTTTCATTTTTTATAGATAAAAGCATACCAGAAACATGGAGAAAATTGAATAGAGTTAGTGGCCTCTATTATTTCCAAAGATAGGAATAAGCATCCGTTTAATCTTTTGAAATCCATTAATAAGTAGAATGAAAGCAGTCAATCAAAGGGGGTAGCTTTCACAAGACATTAAAAAGTCGTTATAAAGCACGTCTTATTGCGGGGGTGGATTTAACGTTCCTAGAACCAAGCCTTATTAAAGCTTTACAAATAGTACTTAAAAAGCAATTCAATAGTTATGGAAGGCAGATGGGGAATGTCTAAGGGGCAATCGTCACTGAAGGCAGGTAAAGAAGCTTTCACTAAATTGTTACTGAATATAAGGGAGGGAGGAATATAAATGTTTTTGATTGGCGATAATTATATTATTGTACTACCCCCTAAGTGGTACTCCTCCATTGTTAAATGGCCTTCTAAAAATCGAGAGGGCTTTTTTTTGTGGGCATTGGTTAATTATTTGTTGATCTTCGATAAAAGTTTAAAGACCAAATGGGTCGTTTTTCCAGAAGTTGTATTTGTGACTGAAAGCCGTAAATCAGTGTTCTTATTTATTGAGAATAAAGCAAAGGGTGGTATCGGATTAGGGGTTTTGTCCTTTTTGTGGATAAAGGAGGAAATTACGTTTCGTTTGAAGAATGTTTTGAAGATGGGGGTGGAATAATTGCGACAAAATATTGAACAGGACTTATCTAAAGAGGATATTTTTAGAATGATTGTTAAACACCTTGATGTATTCCCGTTGACTTGTCTAGACGCTATCAGAGAAGTTATTAGAAGTTCATTAAAACAACGGGGCTTAATAGGAGGAGTAACTAAACAAACAGGAGCAGCTGCTATAACCTATAACCGGAAAATATCAGAAAAAGATATACAGTTAATAAATGATTGTATTTATGACCTTTTATATAGCCGAGTTATCCAACCTGGCATTAATAATGATAATCGAGATTTACCATGGATTCATGTTTCTGATAAAGAGAAACTAAAAAAATATCTAAACTGAAAAGTATAGTCCGATAAATCAGAGAATTTTTCCATCCGGGAGAAACTTCCCCCTGAATGGTTGAAGGCGCAAGAATACTGCATTAGGTGTAAAGATAATTATTGGAGGAAAGATATATATAGCGAATGGGGATTAATGCGTAAACCGATTTTATAAATCCGAGGAATTTGAGATTCTCAAAAATGCAATAGTTGGATGTCCTAGAAAAGTGGGCATAGATTATGATCGGTAAGAGTGCCATTTAAAATCGAGCTAGTGCTTGAATATCCTTTATAGTTAAGCTAAGTAAGAGTCCAAAAAGGATGGGCTTAGGGGGAATGGATAAAATTTGGTGAACTCACTTTATTAACAGCAAAAACATAGGAAAAGCCCTTCTCTAAATCGAGAGGGGCCTATTTTAGGTTATAATCTCTTTAGCCGATAATTGCAATTTTCTATATAATTCACACTCAATTAATTGTATGTTTCACCTGTAAGATGGGATTCAAACATATCGATAATTTCAAGGAAACGATTGGCCTCACGGAAAACGTGATCAGCCAATAGAGGATGGATAATGCTCTTGATTTTGCATTCTTCGATTAAATCTCTGGCGGTTTTCTTAAAGTCTCGAAGTGATACGACGGAAACACGGTTCTGATCTAGAAATTGATCCAAAAGAGGGGCAGTTTGAGATTGCGGCTTCATGGACTCTAAGTCTACAGCTTGAAAGACTAATTGATCAAAATCATTGCTAAAGTTTCGCGCCATATCTACAAGCTTTCTTTCCGATGGATCAAGGAGATGTCCAATAAATTTTGCATGATCCGCCATGATCCTTAAAAAGAAAACATTCTCTTTGATGATAGCATCAGCAAGTGGTTTCAATTTACCTTCATTTAATTCTTTTAATCGTTTTCTAAAATAATTGGCTTCCCTACTTATATGGTCAACTAAAAGTGGGAAATTGTTTGCACCAGGCAATTTACAGGTAAGTATTAACCCCAACACTTTCCTTTTAAAGAAAAATATGTTCGTAGCAGCTTGTTGCACTTCCGCATTAAATATTCTAATCTGTTCTGGATCAGTTTGATTTGTAAAGGAATGAGATTGCTGTTCTATCCGTTCAAATACATGAAAAAACTGATTAGCTTCGTCAATTAGCTGTGTATCTTCACATCTGAAACCCAGTCTTAGAAATAACGAGTGTTCCTTCATAATTCGTGACCAAAAACGGATTTCATCTAAAGAACGTTCAACAAACATTCCAGAATTATTTCTCATATTAGCTTCCTGGCTGTTTTCACCCAATACTATATCCCCCTTTATCCTTACCATCTTTAAAATCATATTAAAAAGGGGGCAATTGTATACCACTCAGTTACATATAAGTCACAAATAAATCAAATATGTATTTTGAATCGTAGCCTAATAAATGAGGAAAGGAAACAATCACTTTCAAGAACGGATCTTTCTATTTCACTAGTGTCGAGTCTTTTGCAATTAGAAGGTATGGAAGTTTCCGAGAGTGGAGATCAAGCGTATAGATGATTCCAGGGAAAATGATTAAGGGAAAGGGAGGAATTATGGACCATGTTAATGGAGCAAAATGAATAAATAGAAATGGTTAGCAGAATATCCTAAGGAGTGCTCCTTGCCTCTACCAGGAATTAGTTGTGAACTCAATTAATATAGATCGAGCGGTGATGGATGTAACGGAATCTGGTTTAATGCTAGCAAAAAGGGTATACCATTGAAGAGATTCAATCTATTACTGTACACAGGTTGAACTTTAATCATCCGTGAAATGTTAAACTCGAAACTTATTGGCAGACAATAAGAGTAACCTATTCAATTAAAGAAAATAGACTGTATTGGAGAACTTGCTTAGTTTAACTTTCAAGATTTAGATGATGATAATGTATAACTTATTCTTAATTGCTAGTGAGAAACAGGGCAAGCAATCTTTTTTACTTGCTCTTTTTTCTGTTACAAAGATTGTGACAACTCTGCATGGTTCTTAAAGTACTAGATAATTGGTACATATAGAATGTATTGTAATGAATCGTCTATTGAATATTGACTCAAAACTAAATAATAATGTCTTTACCCGTAGAAACAAGTAAAGCCTTTCGAACTTTATTAAGAATGAAAATTTGTAAAATAGTATAATGATGATTTTTATGAATTTGGATTATAGGATATATAGAATGAAATAGGTTTTAGAAAAGAAACAAAGAAAATCATGAATTAGAAAAAGAGTGGGGTATATAAAATGACTGTTTTGTTTGGTACGGTCGAATACTTTGTACAAGAAATGCTAAGTCACTTAGAAATTTATCGAATGGGAAAATGGACAAAAGAGGATGAAATCTCATTAATATATTCAAAATTGGAAAATGAAATTTTATACGACTTTGTATGTGACGATAAAGTTCGAATAGAATGTTTGAAAAACCTTGCCTATGCAGCTAAAAGAATAAGGACAAAAGAATATTAATCTATAAAAAAGAGGATGTCCCAAGATGTATGGCTTTTTGGTGCATCCCTTTTCTTATGCTTAAGTGCCTCAAAAGATTATCCAATAGGGGTTGTTTAAAGTTTTAATTGACAATGATTATCATTATCTTTATATTATTGATTATCCTTCAAAATTAATTACTATTGGAAAGCAGGCATTTTTATGAAAACACGTAGAATCATTGCAAAAATTCATTTATGGCTTAGTATGCTAGCTGGGGTATTTATAGTACTGATTGGCTTAACAGGAAGTTTGCTTGTCTTTGAACCTGAACTAAACAGTATACTGCATCCTAATTTATATAAAGTTACAGAAGGGAAAAAAGTTACGTATCAGCAAGCCGTGCAGGTTATATCAGAATCACATCCAAAAGGACAAATTGAGCGTATATACACTCCAAGTGAACCTAATGCTCGTGGAGTTTATCTATTCCGCCTAAAGGAAGGAGAGGAGCAACAAAGCATATATGTCAATCCAGGAACAGGATACATAAATGGAACATTAGGGGATAAAGCATTATTTAATCAGATAAAGGAATTTCACGAACAGCTATTGTTAAAAGACTTCAATGGTGAGAAAATCGTCGGTATGATTGGATTTATTTTCTTTTTTATAACTTTATCAGGACTATATTTATGGTGGCCGGGGATTAAAAAATTGGCACGTGGGTTTATAATGAGACGTAATGCCAACCCATATGTAAGGCAGTTTGATTTACATAAAGTCATTGGTGGATTTTCCATTCCGTTTTTATTGGTCGTTTCGATAACAGGGGCCCTTTTTGTGTATGATGAAATGATTTTTAGTTGGTTTGGTGCAAAAGCAAAGGTAATGCCTCCAGAAGAGCAGCTTATCTCAAAAACCATTCCAACTGGAAAGCTTCCACTTGATGAGTTGTTAAATAGGGCTGAAAAAGCCATACCACAGGGAAAACTTATGCAAGTTAGAATGCCCGAAAAGGTGGAAAGGGGAACTCCAGAAGGCGCAGTGGAATTTCGTCTTAGTCGTTCATATGATCCAGGAAAAGGAAATGTGAAAGTGTGGTTAGATCAGTATAGTGGAAAAGTTGTGGGCAAGTTAGACCCACATGTTAATAGTGGACTTATCTATCAAACATGGCACCTTCCGTTACATACGGGTAGTTTTGGTGGCTTAATTACAAAAATTTTGTATTCCATTGGTGGCCTTACTCCATCCATTCTGATGTTTACTGGTGTCTATATGTGGAGTTATAAGAAAAAGAACAAGAAAAAAAGGAAACAGAAAAACGATTCAATAGCAGCAGCATAAACACTTGATTTGAAATCCATTGCATTCTACATCGGTTAAAGCAAGTGCTGTATATAGAATTGAAGATGAAAAATCTCAGAGTATTGGATTCAAATTGATTAGTCAGGAAGTCAATAACAATTAGATAATAATAAACATATTTAATATTTACCTTTTCGAAAAGAGCTAGGAAAGTAATAAGGTATGACAAGAGCTGAATTATCTGCTCTTGATCAACTATAGATTGCCTTACTTCAATTACAGGGTTGCTACGGCAGCCTTTTTATTATGGAACTATTTTCATTATAACTCTACAATTTATAGGGAATCGGCAGAATAATCCATTTCATATGATTTGAAATATGCGATTTCAAATTTCAAAAAAAAGATTAGTAATATCGGCCGGCCCCCCCCCCTTCTAATATTAATAAAATCAGAATAGCCATACAATAAACGTTGAAAACTAAAGCACTTTACTTTCAATCTGATTTTTAACGACTTTAAATGCTTTCACTGAAAAAAATTTTAGATGATACCCAATGAATGGTATTTATGACGGCAATAATATCCCCACAATTATAGTTTGGACAATAGGACTGTATGTTTCCACCATGAGGTATTTAAATAAACGAATAAAATCAAAATATTTGAAAAAGGATTATAATCATGCAACATAGAGTTGGTTTCCTTTTGAAAAAAGAGGAGGATATTAATATGGAAAATGTAAAGGGAATCGATGTTTCACATTGGCAAGGTGCTATTAATTGGGATGAAGTTGCTAAGGCCGGCATGGAGTTTGTATTCATTAAAGCAACCGAGGGAACGAATTATCCTAAGCTCTCGTATTTTAAAGAAAATGCTCCTCAAGCTTTGGCAGCGGGATTGAAAGTCGGGGCCTATCACTATGCTAAGTTTGCTACTGTTGCTGGGGCAAAGGCAGAGGCTGCTTATTTTTTAGATTCTATCAGCTCTTTTACTTTAAATTACCCTGTTGTTCTTGATCTTGAAGAAAATAAAAAAGGTGCAAATAAAAAAAAGTTAACCGATGCAGCAATAGCTTTTTTAGACTCTATCGATGAAGCAGGATACACCGCTATGCTTTATACTGGTAAATACTTTCTCGAAAATACTTTAGATGAATCAAGATTGACGAAGTACGCTTTGTGGATTGCCCGATACAACAGCTCATTGGGACGAAGCACAGATATTTGGCAGCATTCCGATTCTGGTAAGATAAGTGGTATCAGCACAAAGGTGGATTTGAATATAGCTTATAGGGATTTTACAAATACAGTAAATTCTTTTAGGACGCCCAACTCCCGTGCATTGAAAACTGAATCAACCACAACATATACTGTAACAAAAGGCGACACACTAAGCTTGATTGCAAAAAACAACAAAACAACCGTAAAATCTCTTGTTAGTCTTAACAGCATTAAAAACCCGGACAAAATTTATATCGGTCAAAAGCTAAGGTTGAAATAAGAAAAGGCTCTTCTCTATAAGAGAGGAGCTCAGTTTGTCGACAAAAGGGGTTCGGAATGTATTAATTCCGATCCCCTTTTGATATTTTCTTGGAATTTTGCTCAAGATTAAGAGCTTGGGTCTCTACGAGCCCACTATGTTAGGCCATTTTTGGACCTTGCCATGTCCAATTGGCCATCTTCTTTACATTCATGGCAGCGAAAGTAAGCATCGCCTACATCGATAATTTTTTAAGTCCCCTTAAAGTAGTCCAACGCATACCATGCTTTTCTTTTGCATCTGCGAATACACGCTCAATCGTTTCCTTGCGTTTCGCATAGATAGGTTTTACATCTTGATGATGACGCAGGTGATCTGCTTCTTCCATATTTTCTTGCCGGATATGGCGCGTCACCACTTTTTGATGGTCTTTGCTTTCTGTACACTGTGATAAAAATGAACATGTCTTACAAATGTGTTTGGGAGATTTGTACTCACGATATCCCTCTTTATTTGTTGTTGAGTACTTTAAAATCTCGCCCGATGGGCAAAGGTAACAGTCAAAATGTTCATCGTAAACATACTCAAGTTTGCGGAAGAATCCTTCTTTTGTTCGTGGCCGTGTATAGGGTAAAGCCGGTGTGATTTCTTTGTCAAAGAGTTAGCTTGTAATGGCTGGTGTTTTATAAGCTGCATCTGCGGCTTCAGGCTTTCCAACTTTCTCAATCACTTGTTCAACCAGTGGCTCTAACATATGGCTATCATGCGTATTTCCAGGTGTTACAATCGACCCTAGCACAAAACCATTGCGGTCTGCAGCCGTGTGAAATGAATAGGCAAACTGTTTTGTCCGTTCATCTTTCACATAGTAACCACTCTCAGGATCTGTTGTACTTTCTTTAATCTCTTTGGTTTCTTCCTTATAATATTTATCTGGTGGAAAAGGTTTCTTTCCATGGTTTTCACGATCTTGATTTATTTCTTCTTGAAGGCGTTCTTGATACGCTCGTGTTTCCTTGCGAACGACTTTCTTTGCGAACTTTCGCTTATTTTCACTGGCTTTCACATGAGTGGAATCAACGAATACATGCTCAGCACTTATTAACTTTCTTTCGGAAGCTGTCATTAAGATGCGATAGAAAATCTGTTCAAACAGGTCAGTATCTTTAAAGCGTCGCTCGTAATTTTTCCCGAACGTTGAGAAGTGAGGCACTTTATCATGGAAACCGTAACCTAAAAACCAACGGTAAGCCATATTCGTTTCAACTTCTTCAATTGTTTTACGCATCGAACGAATACCGAAGGTATATTGAATCAATGTCAATTTAACTAAAATAACTGGATCAATACTTGGGAGCCCTATCTCTGAATACATATCTTTCACCAAGTCATAAATGAAAGTGAAGTCAATGGCCGCCTCAATTTTACGAACCAAATGGTTCGCTGGCACCAGTTGATCCAAAGTAATCATTTCAAGTTGATCTCGCTGAATAGAATTATGTTTCGAAAGCATCGTCATCACCTCAAGTTTTAATACTCCTATTTTAAAACAAAAAAGACTGTAGGCAAAAGCGGTTATATCTAATTGTTAAAACAAAGTTGATTGGAGCCGGTGTGCGAGACTCCTGCGGGAAAAGCGCGTTCAAGGGAGACCCCACAGGCGCAAAGGCGCCGAGGAGGCTCCCGGACCGCCCGCGGAAAGCGAGTGCCCTACGTTCTAATCAACGTTCGAATTTTTAAAACCCTCAAAAAAACTGTAGACAAACGCGATTTTCATCGAGTTTGTCTACAGTCTGGGCTCTTCTCTATAAGAGAGGAGCTTATTTTTAATTGAAATTCATTATATTTCTTTAAGTTCATCAATGCCCACTTCTGATTTTTCCTCTAATGGTCCTCTGAGATGTACTGTAGCAGTTCTGCCGTCTTCATTTAAATTATCAATCCATACTGAAGTGCCATTATATCTCACCTCAATGTCAGATGATGAAGAAAGAATCTGTTTTACACGTTTAACATCCACATAAATCCCTCCCTGCTTATTAGTCTACTTATTATTTGGGGAAAGACTGAATTTTATTCGTTTTTTAAAGGTACTAAAAAATAAGCCTTAATTTCATGGGATTAATATATAACAAAAAGCCGCAATAATGTTGCACCTTTCCCTGTTATATGAGGGCGAGAGCTCAATTAATCTTATTGATAAGATGGAAATCCTAAAACTTAAAAATAATAGGTTGTCTGCTGAAATGGATAGGATTGTAAAAAGTGTTGAGTTGATAAAATACGAAATTTTAAGGATACTGTATGTTTAAATCTGGACTGGCGGTATATTATCCGACATGGGATAAAATCAATTGTCCCCCAATTAAAGATTTTAAAATTGGAAGATTATTATTCTACATTATTTCACGAAATGATTCACGTATATAAAAACATTTAGAAAAAAATATAATACTCTCTTTAAAAACATATAAACACGTTGAGGTATATGGTTTTTTATGCTTAAACATCTAAGTTAAAATTACTGAAATAATTACCTTTTTGATATTCATTATTTGTTCTGTGGATTCAAAAAGTGGAGGAAGTGTACGAAAATTGAATATTTTTATCTTGAATAATTATATTTATGTAACTATAATTACATTAAAAGTACGCGAATTGAATAAATGCACGCGGATTGAATACTTTCTTTTGAAAAACTTATTGTAAAAAATAGATAGGGGAGCCATTATCATTGAAAAAATTAATGTTGTTTACGACTGGCGGAACAGTAGCCTCAATTGAAGGAGAAAACGGACTTGCACCTGAACTGCATGCCGATGATCTATTAAGTTACATACCTGAATTAAATGTACGTTGCCATATTGATACGAAGGAGTTAATGAACATTGATAGCACCAACATGCAACCAGAGTTTTGGATAGATATGGCGAATGTTATTTACGAACATTACGATCAGTATGATGGATTTATTATTACGCATGGCACCGATACAATGGGTTACACATCAGCTGCACTTTCTTATATGTTACAGGATGCATCAAAACCGATTGTTATTACAGGCTCGCAAATTCCTATTTCGTATAGTAAAACAGATGCAAAACGAAACATTTCAGATGCCATCCGTTTTGCTTGTGAAGAAATAGGTGGGGTATATATTGTATTTGACGGCAAAGTCATTCAAGGGACAAGAGGGATTAAACTTAGGACGAAAAGCTATGATGCCTTTGAAAGTATTAATTATCCGTATGTTGCATCGATACATGATGACATAATTGAATATAATAAATCCATTCATATCCAAAAAAATAAACACATTCAATTAGATACATCACTTTGTACAGATGTGGCGGTTGTTAAATTACATCCTGGGATAAAACCAGAATTTTTTGACTGCCTAAAAGGTTTGTATAAAGGAGTGGTTGTGGAGAGCTATGGAAGTGGTGGTATTCCTTTTCAAGTGCGCAACATTTTAGCGAAATTGATTGAATTAACCGAGCACGGTGTATCTGTTGTCATTACGACTCAATGTCTAGAAGAAGGAGAAGACATGGATATATATGAAGTTGGTCGGAAAATTGACCATAATCGTGTAGTGCGTTCTAAAAATATGAACACAGAAGCAATTGTGCCGAAATTGATGTGGGTGCTAGGAAAAACAACAGATCCAAAAAAGGTAAAAGAAATGATGGAAACAACGATTGCAGCAGATATTACGTTATCTTTTTGAGATACTGCCATTAAGTCATTAAATCCAATTTTTAGGAACTATAAACTCCTGTCTTTGGACAGACTTCATCAGTTGATGAAGTTGATCCTTTTTAAAATTGAAAAAAACAAGTATCTTCTAAGCTAACTAAATTTTAATAAGAGGTGTTTAAATGCAACAGTTATTACATCATGTGATTGGCGTAACAAATGATTTCCTTTGGTCAAAATTATTAATTATTATGCTTGTTTCTTGTGGGATTTATTTCACAATTAAATTGAAATTTGTACAGGTTAGAATGTTAAAGGAAATGGTCCGTGTTTTATTGGAAGGAAGAAAGGGTTCTGAAGACAGCGTTTCCCCCTTTCAAGCGTTCTGTATTGGTATGGCCGCCCGCGTTGGGACAGGTAATATTACAGGAATTGCGATTGCGATTGCGTTAGGCGGTCCTGGAGCGATATTCTGGATGTGGATTATTGCAATTATTAGCTCGGCAACCAGCTTTATAGAAAGTACGTTAGCGCAAGTATATAAAGTAAAAGATAAAACTGGTTTCCGAGGCGGTCCATCCTATTATATGGAAAAAGGATTAAACAAACGTTGGATGGGAGTATTATTCTCCATTTTAATTACGCTTTCTTTCGGTCTTGTATTCAATTCTGTACAATCAAATACCGTTACAATTGCTTTTAAGAACTCATTTGGGGCAGATCGTTTAACTGTAGGGATTATCATGACACTTGCTTTCGCTGCGATTATCTTTGGCGGTGTGAAGCGTATTGGAAAAATTGCTGAATACAAGGTGATGATTCTAGGTGTGTTATACCTTGGAATGGCATTATTTGTCATAGCGATGAACATAACCAAAATGCCGGAAATTCTTTCTCTTATTATTCATAACGCGTTTGGCTTTGAACAACTGGCAGGCGGTTCAATCGGCGCTGCGTTCATGAATGGCGTTAAACGTGGTTTATTCTCGAATGAAGCTGGTATGGGAAGTGCGCCAAACGTTGCCGCAACGGCAAAAACAAGTCATCCGGTGAAACAAGGACTTATTCAGGCATTTGGCGTATTAACGGATACACTGATCATCTGTACAAGCACAGCATTTATTATTTTACTTTCGGATGCTTATAAACAACCAGGGCTAACTGGCATTGCACTTACACAAACTTCATTAACTGAACACATCGGTTCCTGGGCATCAGGTTGTCTTGCGATCTTTGTTTTCCTATTTGCATTCGGTTCGTTAATTGGTAACTATTATTATGGGGAAACAAATATTCGATTTTTACACAACGGTAAAGTATGGTTGATTCTATATCGAATAGGCGCGTTCGCCATGATTGTATTCGGAGCGGTAGCAAAAGTCGAGCTTGTATGGGATTTAGCAGATTTATTTATGGGCTTGATGGTTATCGTAAACCTAATTGCCGTTCTCTTATTATCAAAAGTAGCTTTTGCAGCATTAAGTGATTATATGAAACAGAAAAAAGCTGGTCAAGATCCTGTTTTTTATAAAGACAGCATTAAAGGTCTTGAAAATATTGAATGTTGGGAACACTCTCAAGATGCTTCCACTTTAAAAAAGAAAAACGCCATGTAATAAAAAAGATGTGCAGACATATGAACAAATCCACCGCATATGTTTCCGTCTGACTTATTGTTTTAAAAGTAGTGTAAGTGCTTCAACTGCATTGCTTGCTCATTATTCAACGTTTCGATGAAATCGTATAAAGCCGTTTTCGTACTTCATCGAATAAAACAATCTACCACCAGGGCTTCACTTACTGAGCCCATTGTTGAGCTATGGTTATTATGGAGTTGGATTCATCGTTTGCGATTATGTGAGACCCGAATTATATATTATCTAAGTCAGTATATCTTACTTATCAAAGGAGTTAATTCATTATGCAAGTGCTACAAAAAACGCAAAAAATAGTCCGCTATCAGAATCAACAGGGCAAAATACATTACGGTATTGTTGAGGATGAGATGATATTACAACTGTCTAGCAGTTTTGCTGAACTTGTCAACAAGGAAATAAAGTATGACGGGGTAGAACTGAAATATAGTGACGTAAAAATTTTGGAACCTGTAAAACCTTCGAAAGTGGTTAATTTCGGCTGGACATATGCAGGTCATGCGAAGGAAACAGGGGGAGAGGCAAACCTTGTAGAACCATTTCTATTTTTAAAGCCATTATCTTCGCTTATTGCAGACAAGGAGAAAATTATCCTTCCTCCAAACGATCTATCCAACCAAGTGGAACTTGAAGGGGAAGTGGCCCTTGTCATTGGAAAGCGCGGAAAAAACATTAAAGAAGAAGATGCGCTTGATTATGTGTTCGGTTGCACGATATTTAATGACGTCACAGCAAGAGACCTTACCAAAAAAGATCCACAGTTTACGCGGGGCAAAGGATTTGATACATTCGGACCTTTGGGGCCGTGCATCGTTACCGGGGTAGATCCTACAAATTTGAGAATTGTGACCACATTAAACGGCCGCGTTGTCCAAGACGGGAATACCAATCAAATGTCTCTGAGCATTCCGTTTTTAATCAGCTGGCTTTCGCAGGTGATGACACTGGAGCCAGGTGACATTTTGGCCACGGGTTCACCATCTGGCAGCTGCTCGATTAATTCAGGGGATGTGGTCGTTGTGGAAGTCGAGAACATCGGTCAGTTATGTAATCATGTCGAGTAGAATGTACAAGCATTCATAAAAAACCAAAAATGAAAATATTCCAATATGGATGAGCCGACTTTTTAAAATGTTCCAGGGGACATCTCCTACTATCTTTCGTAGTAATTATGATGCTACTCTCATGGGCAAAGAGATGGTTTTTTGAAGGGAATAAGGTCGGGATGCTGTTTTTGCCCTATTAATGTGAAAAGGTTTCATAAGGCAGGTATTGTAGAGGGAATACGAATATAAAATCAACCTTGGTTTTTCTGCTCATCGTAAGATAATATTGGCTGTGCCGTTTTTTACTAGAGAATTGGTATCCGACTTTTAAACCTATCACAAGAATTATCAATGAGAACAAAAAGGCTATATTAAAAGGGATCAAGATTCATGGAGTATTAAAAGTTAATTTGGTCTTTACCGAAGGCCGGTTTAATTACATTGTAAAAATATAAAGCTGAAGATATGCAGCAAATACATGCTAGGCTTTCTGAATCAAAAGGATTATTCTAAAAAAGAGGGAGAACAAGCCATCCAGATGACTTGTTCTCCCCTTTGATCATACGTTTGAATTGCAAGGTATGGAGAGTATCTTTTATTAAATCTCGACCTTTTTTCATATCTTATCAATCTTTAACCATTTTCGAATCAATTTTTTAAAGAGTGCACCACTCAAATGGGGTCAAAAATCCAGCAAAAACTTCTCTAAATATGACGACTTTCTTCTATTATATATACTCACCAAAAACATCTTATTACAACAAATGAATCGCATGGCGTTCTTTTTCAAAAACCCTCTCCAAATAAATTTCTGTAGTGGATAGCTGCTTATGGCCCAGGCTCTTCATAATCTGATGGACATCAACTTCATTTAAGTGAGAAATGATGGCAAAAGCTTACCTAAATGTATGAGGACGAATGGAAGAAGAACGAAACTTTAAAAAGGCAATCCTCTCTCTTTAATGGCTTTTGTTAAGTATTGAGACAAATAAGAGGGAGAGTATGCACGGACGGTATGGGTCTTAAAGAGCGGGTCGGCTCCTTGTGCTGCATCAATATCCTCGATTCCTCTAGCTGAACGGAACATTCGAATACTATTCATTCCTTTTTCTTTCAATGGTATTTGCCTTCTTTTATTTCCTTTACCTAGGAACTCTAGAAAATACATGCTGGTAATCCTTGATTCGGAGTCTTGTAAACTCTTCATTAGGCATGCCTGTCATCGTTAGAGAGGAATAATCGAAAAAAAGATGGGTTCAGTGATATAGCCTGCTTCGAACAGGAATTTCAATAAACTCTTAATGATGGTTTTCTTTCTGGATAATGTGGCAACAGAATAAGCTCCTTTTGTTACGACATCGGGGCTTTTTTCTGATAACCTTTCCTGATACATTGAATGTGCCGGGTAGATAGAGATTTAAAGAGGGAAGCCTCCACAACTTTTTCCAAATCTAAAATGATTTCCACCAAATAAGTGAGTGATTGAACAATAAATTAAATAAGTTCTCGCTCATAGGCTTGTATGGTGCTGGCGGACTTTTCATGTAGCTGTTTTAAATGCTCTCGCCGGTGAAGAAACCACTGGAGCATTTCTGCATCGCTAAAATCTGAAAAAGGATCATGTCATTCTTTTCTGTAGCATCTAATCGTTCTTGCAACGATGTCTGCAAGACTTGAAGCTCTTTCGCTTTTTCTATCAGTTCATGCATACCTGTATCCCTCCCTTTTATCAACCATCTATCAATAAGATAAAGTATTTATTTATTAAATCCCTTTTATAGATTCTTAATACAGTATTACGAATATCTCTGGTACATCAGCAGAAGCTAGGAACATCACAACGGACATTTTATGGAATTACATTTAATGGAGTGGCAGGGGATTAATTCCTGATTCGGTAATTAAACAAAGTTGATGCTTGCCGAACTTAATGAAGTATTTTGGATTAGTCAATCTAAGTTTAAAACCCCAATTTTCCTCAATGGGAACTAAGTTTAAGCATAAAGGAATATTATTATAGAGCCAAACTTCAAGAAGGGAGTTGCTTCGGCAGCTCTTTTTCTTATGGAGCATATGGGACGGAAGGTTTGAATAAGGAAGTGGATACAATGGGACAATAATGGAGGAGAAAGTGTTGGAGGGTTTATAATTCCGGTTAAATGTATAAAGACGATATTGAAGTCTTTTACACATACTTATACATGCTTATAGGGAGGTATTATGGAACTATCTTTATTATTGGAGTATGGCTGGGTTTTAATTATTTTAATTTTTTTAGAAGGTTTATTATCTGCTGATAATGCATTGGTTTTAGCCATTATGTCGAAGCATTTACCAAAAGAACAGCAAAAAAAAGCAATAAATATTGGATTACTTTTAGCTTTTATATTCAGGATTGGTGCAATTTTCACGATTTCCTACCTTTTCCACGTTTGGCAGGTCCAGGCGATTGGTGCTGCGTATTTGATTTTCATCTCTTTAAAACATTTACTAAAAAAGGACCACGGGGAAAAAGAAAAAAAAGTGAAAAGCTACCGTATGACCGTTGCGCAAATTGCATTAGCTGATATTGCCTTTGCCATTGATTCCATTTTAGCTGCAGTCGCTCTAGTCATTGCCTTGCCAGATACCCCCATGGGCGATATTGGAGGTATGGATGGGGCTAAATTCATTGTTATATTAATAGGAGCAATTGCAGGCTTAATCGTCATTCGGTTTGCTGCAGGTTACTTCGTTAAGATATTGACAGATCGACCTAGCCTCGAAACAGCAGCAATGTTAATCGTAGGTTGGGTAGGGGTTAAGTTATTAATGCATACTCTTGCTCATCCTTTCGTGCACATTATTCCCCATGATTTTGTTGAAGGGCCCATTTGGAATATAATCTTTTGGACAGTCATGCTTCTTATTGCTTTGGGTGGATGGTTTTTATCTGGAAAGACAGAAAAAAACGATGAAGCAAAATGAGTAACGTTGTCTGAATAATTGTTCATTTAACTCACTTATTTTCAATAAAAGGAGTTCCTTATAGTTAAATTTTGTTTACTGTTATGTTTACTTAATAAGGATTAAAGACCGACTTCAAAATTTCGGTCTGTTTTTTCTTTGTTAAAAAGTCTGTAAAACTAAATGACTTGTAACAAAAAATGCCTCTGAACTACTTGATATCGCAAAGCCAATGATAAATGCAGTTGATTCAGCTGAGCTTATTAAAACGGGAGGTGACGAATAATATGCTCGCTTAATTGCAATAGTTTGGCTATTTTTTACTGTTATATCACTCCGTCAGCAAATGGATTCAAGCTCCGTCAATTGTAGGTCGATATCAAAATCTTCCTAAAATAAAGGTTCTTTTATATTGAGGGATGACTGAGATTTCCTTTTCTTTTCTGCCACATTTTTCTGTTTATAAAATCATTAAAAGAAAATTTCTTCGTTTTTTTTTACACTGGCAAACCATTCGGCATGTATGTTGTTATGGTGATTGATTATTTGAGAAGCGTTTAAAATGTTAGAATCACATGTACTATGACCATCCTCTGCGAGAATAACTTCATAACCTTGGCTAAATGCTCGACGACAAGTAGCATCTACACATATTTCCGATTGAATTCCCGTAATGATAATTCGACTTATTTTTCTGGTTACTAATTGTTGCTGTAAATCCGTTTGTTGAAATGAATCAGGATAATCCTTTTCAATTATAACGTCTTCTTTTAAAAGAGGGAGCGACGGATGAATTTCCCATCCAGGATTTCCTTTGTAATTAAGGGTTCCTGCTTTACCATTGTGTTTCGTGAAAAAAATAGGGGCCTGCTCAATTCGGGCCTTTGAAATGAGGAATTGAATATTTTTTAATAATTCATCATTTTTATATATAAGTTTATCCGAAAATGATCCTATTTGAAGGTCAATTATAAGTAATGCAGTATTTTTCCCGTTCACACTCATCCCCCGTTCATTCTTGATTTCCACTTAAGTAGGGTTTTCTAGAATTGCCATCTGATGGTTTTATGATATTTTATGTAAGGAACATCTTCAATTTAGTATTCCCTTTAAAAAGTATTTTTTGCGAAAAAGATATGAATGGATTGTTCAAGCTTCTAATGATTAGGGTCCTAGCACCATTTCACGTAAAACCAATTGACGGGTGCTTTACCGCAGATTTCTTAACTTGTACATATTCGGCATTTTAACACTACCCAAATAAGGGGAGCTTTCACTTGAATTTGAATGTATGATTATGTAAAATTTCATACATTAATAACAGAATCTTGAGGCTTGAACATGCTCAATTTGTATTAAATTTTTAATTAATTTTTGAAGTTCTTCATTCATTTAACTCCTATAGTCTATTATATAAAAAAATTAAAGTAAGGTATCCCGTATCCATAAATTCCTAAAAATGTTTTAATCATAATAAGCTATACTGCCCTGCCTTTTTATCCATTGATGGATAAAGGAGGGTTCTTTAGTTTTCCTAAAGTATAGTTTTAGATATTTCCGTGTATTCTATAAAAATAATCCAATTTTCATTGAATTTTCATTTATACTGACAATATATTTTCCATTCAAAAGACTAGGGGTACTATACGATGAGTTCAAAACGGAATACAAGAAAAAACAATCACTTTTTATCCAGCCATATTCCAAATCCAAAAGAACTAAGAATCATCATTATCTGTTTAACCATAACCATTTTTTTATTTTTCATAGGACTTTTACTTATTTCCCTTAATCATCAGCAGCTAATGATGCAAGATTACAAACATTTTAAGATAATCGTAAAACAATTTGGGTCGATTTCAAGAATTTTATATTTTGCCGTTTTTGCTATCTATCCTGTTTTTCTTTTATTAAAGTGGAAACGTTTGAAAACGATAAAGTGGAGGAACTTTCAAATAAAAAGTTTCCTCCAGTTTCTCGGAAAGTTAGTAAGAAAATGGCATGTTCCCCTTGCGTTAGCATCTACTGGAGTCGTTTTTCTTCATGGATATTTGGCGATCATTAGAGGATTTAAATGGGACTTTACGCATATCACGGGAATTCTCGCTATTTTTCTTTTGATTTTCCTCCTATTTATGGGGCTTAGACGATTCAAAAGAAAAGATAAAAAATGGCACTTTAAACTGGCTATTGGGTTTCTTATTTTATTTATGATTCATGCGTCTTTTTAATTGGATGATAAACATTACTAAAAGGAGCAGCGTCAGAAAAATGCGGATTTACAACGCTAAGAAAATTCAAATATGGCAACGGGTCTATTGATGTTTCACCTGTTCGCAGCGTTTGTGGAATTTGATCGTAATTTGATTGAGGAACGCTCGGCTGCAGGATGTTCTGCTGCAAGATTGCGTGGACGTCTTGAAAAGTTTGGACCGAGGATATTGACATGATGAAATCGTTCATTGAAAGTGACACACCGATTTATAGCTATTTAGAAAAAAAGTAAATCGGAAAAGTGTGGCTTTGAAACAAAGTTTGATCAAGTTAATACAAGAAACCTTGATAAATGAATAAATAGAAAGGAGATGTTTTGAAAAAAGATTGATCTTTTTCGTACCTTAATGAACTAGCGCATCTGTTAGTTTAAGTAGAAACCTTCACAATATCCCTATCTGAACATAAAACAAAAAAAGACACTTAATATTTTTCTCACTATTTCTTCGGACTGTGACATGACTTCTTTCATTTTTACATTAAATACTTAAATAAATGACAAATAATACCCTCAAAAGGTTTAACTAGTAAACGTAATGTTTATTATATTTAATATGAGAAGTGAAAAAAAGGAAGGCGAATTGTTTGGCTATAATTAATATTGACCAATTGCTATTAGATACTGAAGAAATTGCCGAGGAGTCAATTCCATTCCATCTCGATACATTTGACATTGATCAATTATTAGATAAAACGGATAATTGGTAAAGAAAAGCATGCCAAAGTGAAGTGAACAAGTTAGATGCGCTAAACCCCAAAATAGTATTTAAACGAAAGTGAAAACCATTTTGTGATTTTCATTTTCGTTTTTGTATGTTTAGGTCATAAAATCCGAGTACATCAATAATAAATATAGGGTTCAAACTTGACAAATCATTTCCAAATAAACCCAATGGGAAAGGTCGTAACTAATACACTCTCTATTTCATTGGGATCATATGGAAAAACCTTATTTTTTGTTATTGATAGGCTTTATATTGCCCAATCTATGTTTTATTCTTAGGCAGCAAGGCCCATTATCTTGTGAATTTTAAAGGAAGGCTTTTCACTCCAAAAACAAACGGACTTGGAATCGCCTCCAACTTAGTCCCTTTTACATCTTCCAATTTGGAAAATGTACTTAATAGAGTCACGAGAGCTACTTCAGCTTCCAGACGTGCAAGTGGGGCCCCTAAACAAAAATGAATACCAAACCCGAAACTCAAATGAGGATTTAACTTTCTTTCTAACGTAAACCGGTTAGGCTCTGCAAATTTTTGTTCATCCCGGTTTGCCGAAACTACCCAGCAAATCACTTGTTCCCCTTTTTGGATTGTTTTGCCTCCAACTTTGACATGTTCCTTTGCAATACGGCCAATTGCCTGTATTGGAGGATAAAAGCGTAATGTTTCTTCTACCAATTTTGGTATTAAAGGCAGATTTGTCCTAGCTTGTTCTTGTATTTTTTTATCTTCTGTCATATAGCGTACGGCATTTGTAATTAAATTAGTTGTTGTTTCATTCCCCGCAACTAATAATAAAACACAGAAAGATAGTAACTCTTCTTCTGTTAATTTCTCCCCATCAATTTTTGCCTCTATTAATAGCGAAATTAAATCTTCTTCAGGATTATTTTTTCTCTCTTTAATTATTTTTTTGAAATATTCTTTAAGAAACTCGTTTCCTTCCTTGCGTTTTTGTGTCATTCTTTGGAAGGCTTCACTAGAATTGTCTTTGGCCCCTTCCACGAGAACATCGGAATAAGTTTTAAAAAGATCTCGATCCTTAGTAGGGATCCCCAATAATTCGGCAATTATTATGACAGGCAACGGACCAGCAAGATCATGAACGAGATCCATAGTTCCCTTCTCTTTAACTTGATCGAGGAGATAAAGTGTCACTTCTTCGATTTTATTTGTTAAATCCTTTACTGCTTTAGGAGTGAAGGCCTTGTTCACTAAGTTTCTCATTTTCGTATGTCTAGGAGGATCCATTGTCAAAATGCTTCCTTGCAAAGTTCCAGAACCTCGTTCCGATGAAAACAGTTTTGGATTTTTTAGAATATAATGAACGTCTTCATATCGAAACACATCCCAGCAACTTCGAGACTCGTCATACCTTACAGGACTTTTTTGCCGTAAATCATTAAAGATAGGAAATGGAAATAATTGATCTGCGTTCGAATCAATTTCTCTCATGGGGATAAGATTAGCATACTGCTCCACTGCACTCGTTGACTTCTGTTCTTGTGTCATGGAATCTCTCCTTATATTGTCTAATATTTATACAGAAAATAGTCATGAACCGGTTCATTCTTCTAAGATAACAAACTTGTAATTCGGTTTCAATTGACATAAAATGAAATATTTTTCAATAAGAAGAAAGTAATAATTCGGGAAACCTGATGTTTGATCCACAGCCTAAAGAAAAACCTCTTTTAAGTTGCTTAGCTCATCGTTTAAGATCATACCAGACCCAAAGTCACTAAAAAACTCCAAGGATATACCCCAAATTCCTGCATATAATTTTATATTGAAATTAATTGAGACAGATGGGAGGAAGATGGTTACGAATGATATCAGAAAAATGATTCATTACTATTTCACAAAAATGCAAGAAACGAATCACCCTTATTTTTGGTACTGTTTGGCTGAGACTCAAGTAAGAGCCGGATTAACGAACGAAGCACTGCAAACGATTGATAACGCGTTGTCGTTTCCAAATCCTTATCCTTCAAAGCAGGAACTGCTAGAAATGCAATTGAGCCTCCAATCTGTTCTTTCAAGAGAATTGAACATGAACAGAACAACCAAAGTGACTGAAAAGCGAGGCGATATTGATGGGGACGGGATAATGGACAATGTTTTTCTTACCGCAAACAAAACCCCTGATAGCCCATTTTGGAGGAATTTAACTTTGGTTTTCCAAAATGGGAGAACTAACCAAAATGAACAAATCCCCATAAAAAATAACTCTGGATACAATCCGACCCTTATACTTGGTGATTTCACGGCTAAGAAGGGGGATGACATATTAGTGGTCATTGATACAGGAGGGAGCGGTGGTACTATTTATGCGTATGTATTTTCTTATATTAATGGTCAACTTATGCATATTTTTAATTCTGATTCATTCAATGAAACATATAAGTACGATGTGACTTATGAAAATCAATACAAAGTAATGGTGAACAGTTATTACCTGAAGGAAAAGTACATTCTTGACCTTACGAATAAGGATAAGGGATATTTATCTGAAATTTATAACAAGTATGGTGTTTTGAAGGCACCGATAGAAGGATGGGTCAATCCTTTATCTGGTTTATATCCGGTTGATTTTAATAGGGACGGCATATTTGAGCTAGAAGCGTATCAGAGGATAGCCGGGAGGTACAATGCCGACTCACTCGGATTTGTACAGACTGTATTGAAATGGAACGGGCGAGAGTTTGGTCCTGACCGTCAGAATGTGGCTATCTTTGGAGGGGAAATATAGCAGCATTGAGGAAAAGAAGGCTGTGAACAAGGTACGGGACGAAAACTTGCCCAAAGGTACAGAAAGTGAAAAAAATATAAAGAAATAATAAAATGAGCGGAAAAATTTCTAGGCGTTATCACATGTTTCATGCAGAAACGGTACGGGAGTTATCATCTAACAAATCATTATACCCCTTAATTTGCGCGGCTTTTTTCACTATTGTTTTTTGTCTACTGCTGAAGTTTTTACCAGAAGCAACTAGGAGGTTCTGCGTGTGTGTGGCCAATACAAAGGCCTATTGAGGATTAAAAAGTAAATCATGGTGTATTTAAATAGAAAGCAACACTATAAAAGAAGATTAAGCTTAATAAGCGAAATGGGAAAAAAGCAGACGTTATCTGAGATTTATAAAGTACCTATATAAAAAAGAATTATTGGATTTCTCCAATAATTCTTTTTTATTATTGTTATGATTATTGTCTCAGTTATTGTTGCGATAGTCCACTTTAATCATTATGGTCATCGTTTTTATCATCGTCATCTCGTTCACTATCTTTATCATCAAGAGAAGGTAGACCAGATAAATAACCTGCATTCCCTGGATTTTGAGAACCGACCATTAGATATGTGAACCCATTTAAATTATCAAGTGCCTGTATACCTGTCACTTCTCCACCGTCAGGGGCTGAGATAATGCGAGAAAGTTTCTTTGTATCCACATTATAAGCCCAGCCATAGTTATTGTGATGTTTCCCGCCATCCTCGGCAATAAATAATGTTCTCATTCTTTCAGAAAATACGATATTATCAGGGTTTGAGATTTTTTCGGAATCTGCCGTATTCCCTGCGGCATCCTTAGAAGAAAGATCTTTTCCTGTGATTAAACCAGCCATCTCATTGGCTACGTATCTACTTTTAATCGTATTTCCATTCTGGTCTTTTTGTCCCTCGGCAAGCGAAAGTTCATATATCCCGCCAGAACTAATTTTAGGAACCTGAATGTCATCCACTTGATCAGATGGATTAGCCTCCATCCCGCCAGCTATAGTAGACATAGTCATATAGATCTTGTTATCTGCCTTGTTTAATTCAACGGTTTCCATTTTGTTGAACTCTGAAGTCGCACCGAGCAATGCACCATAACGACGAGATTCCAAGAAAGCTGCGGCCTTTTCCATGCCAGGCTTCAACTTTAGCCATTCATCTCTTCCACCCGCTTTTACTCGTTTAAATCCATTCGCTTTTGCAAATTCTACATCATTTGTAGCTTCAAACATATCGCTGAATTTCAGCTTGTGAGCAAGTTTTTTAATTTCTGAATCAGTTCCATGACCTAATTTAAGCCATTTTAAATCAGCGGAACCACCATTTTCTTGTCCCGTTTGAATCCATTTTGCTGCGTACAGCGTTCCGGCAGACAGGTCTTTTTCTTTATCTGCTATATACATGAAAGCCATAGTGTAAGCACCATCATCACCGAAGTAAACGGTACGGTTATCTGGAGCCACTTTAACGTTTTCAGATGAAAGTCGTCCCATGCTGAAATGTTTCACAGCCGTGGATTTTCCTCCAGGATGAACGGTTACCTCCGGTGTATGACCGTATAGATAGGGATTACCTATGACTGTTTTATCGTTATAATAGTTAAGGGCAAATTGAGTCACTACAGAATTTTCAGGATTTGCTTCATGTGACCTAGCATCGGGCTCATATTCTTCGCTGCCTAGATGGGTGTTCCAAGGAGATAGAGAACCTGCACAAGGGGTCCAGATTCCACCGTCTGCTGAAAAATCAATCGGCTTTGTATCTGTTACAGTCAGTTCCCCAGTCTTTTTATTCTGCTTTAGAGTATTTAACATCATTGATTTTGGCATATTACCAGTCTCATTTGAAGGCATTGCCTCATAATGGTTCACCATATACAATTTACCTTTTACGCTTATGACCGTATTGCTGTCAGGTGCAGTGGAAATATAGGGGGTGCCTTCAGGACTCTTAATCATATTGCCTTTTGCATCATAGGCAGCACCGGCAATGCCATTTTTAAATTCATCCCCAGGTTGGAACAGTGATTTGTATTCAAGAGGTAGCATCTTTTGGGAACCATTAGTGTAGGTCACCTTAACTGATGCTTCACTGTACATCTTTGAGCGTTGGTCTTGCGTAACAGGCGCATTCATCCCAATAAACTCGACTTTATGTACTGAAACTTGTTTATCTGGTTGAGCGAATACATTTGTAGTGGATGGCAATAAAACAGTTAGGCTCAAGAGTGGTGCGACTATTTTTCCTTTTTTCATTTCAGTAACCTCCGTGTTTAGTTCAAATTGATAACCTTGTCTCCCATAGTAGACTACGCATGTAAAGTGAATGCATAGGAAATGTAAAGTAATCCCCATAAAACTATTAAAAGTTTTTTTGACTAACAATATTAACCCTTTAGGCATTTTCTGAAATGGACTTGTTTCCCTGTGCTAAAGGAAAACAAATAGCAGATATCTTTAAAATAAAATTACTTGTGTTCCAGCAATACAGACTTTTTAAAGCCAAGAAGTCCGTAGTATCAGCCCCATTTTTTATCGTTTACTAGTTCAAGATGTTGTAGGTATTACTGTCGGATGAACCCTATAAAGATTTTGTTTATTTTTAAAAAAACCTCGTTAGAATATAAAATGTTTTGGTCATCCCCAAATAGCTATATACTTACTATTTCGTAATTAGCAGGATTTATTGTTTAGATTTACATTCATTACTGAAACGTTTTGGACGAAATAAAGATCTTCACGAATGGAATGTCATCACGAAAAACATTCAAGCAGACATCGTGTGATGGATATGCCTTTGTTGGACACGACTCAGTTTTGATACATTCATTACTGTTTTGGTTTTGCCAGATTCTTAAACGGATGACGGAAGAAGAGGGGATAGAATTCAAAAATGTCAGCGTGTAGGAATGGATGTGGGTCTATGATTTATGGAAAGCAGGAAAGAATGACAGCAAATGAAAATCCTTTAACTTACTATGCCACTTTACAGCAAGTTGGGAATTTTATTGAAGTTCTCACGTATCCATGATACCTTCAGTTTATAGGGAATGGTTGGGAGGAATAGGTTTTGAACACAAAGGCATTTTTATTGGCATTTATTACAGTTATTATTTGGGGATCTACATTCGCTGCTATTCGTGCAGGCTTGCATGGCGGGTATTCAGCTGGCCATTTGGTGCTTGTTCGTTATTTAATAGCATCAGGGGTTTTTGTCCTTTATGCTCTATGGCCTGGGGTGAAATTTCAACTCCCGAAAAAAGGGGATATGTTAAGGATATCGATTCTCTCATTAATTGGTATTAGTATTTACCACATCGGGGTGACATTCGGGGAACTAACCGTTTCGGCGGGAACCGCTGGAATGCTGATTGGTTCAGCACCTGTTTTCATCGCGATCATTGCTGCAATCGTTTTAAAAGAACACCTTGGTTTATTGGGATGGATTGGTTTAGGCATTGGATTCATAGGAATCACCTTAATAACATTAGGTACTGCAGGCCCATCATTAAATATATCTGAAGGAGCATTTTTAGTGCTGATGTCTGCTGTTGCTTCTGCGGTGTTTTTTGTTTTCCAAAAGCCGCTGTTTAGCCGCTATAATCCGATTGAATTGACAGCTTATTTCACATGGATCGGTACGATACCCTTTTTCATATTCTTTCCTGGGCTCTTTCAAGAAATTCATCAAGCTACACTGGAAGGTCACTTATCAGCGATTTTTGTTGGTATTTTCCCTGCGGCCATCGGTTATGTTACATGGGCAATGGCACTCTCGCTAGGAAAAGCCAGTTCCGTTTCTAGTCTGTTATACATTGAACCTGTTATTGCCATTTTCGTCGCCTGGGTTTGGCTGCAAGAGGTGCCAAGTACTCTTTCAGTCATTGGCGGCGTGATTGCTATTTTCGGAGTCCTTGTTGTCAATTTGTTCGGAAAGTATCAATCAGTGATGAAAAAAGCTGCATGAAAATTCATGGTTTATTCTAACTCAGGAATACCCCAGCCCTTATTTGTTTTATTATGACATCCTGGGGCAAGTTCGTAATTACATTGGGATTTATTGTATCTGGGAAACCAGGTTATCTACTGACTACTTTTTACATTTGAGGGCGACTTTGATTAAGTCCGCGTAACCATGTAGCGAATCATAACTTTCATTCAAATAAACTAAAACAAAGAATGTCGCTCGAATCCCTGATAAGGTGCTGGCTAAAAGACTATAAAAGTAAAAAGATATTTCATCAATAAGACTAAAAGGGGATAGGAATGATCTATATTGCAAGAACTCAAAGGGTGCTATTAGGATATTTAATGTCAAGTATAATCCTTCCTCACATCATTAAAAAAGATTTCTCCATGGGATTCATAAGTTACATTCAATTTGCAATATTGGTTTTTCTTCTCGCAGCATTCTTCATTCATTATGAATTTATCATGGAGAATGATTGTTTATCTTACCAAATGAAATTTTGGACAAAGCCAATCTATAAAAAAGTAATCTACCCTGAACAAATCATCCAGTTGAAATTCACAACTGTCGGATGGGCAACCAAAGGTGTTATTATCCGTTTGAAAAAAGGGCTAAATATTCGGATTTTTGGTTTTAATCCAGATGAGGTCTTAAAGGATATACTGAATTACGGTAAAGAAAAAAATATATCAATTACTAAATCTAAATATTATCTGGTTTTGGAAAAAAATGATGAAATAAGCATGACGATTAAAATTAGTAGAAAAAAAGGCTCCAAATAAAGGAATCCCCCTAGGTTGATGATATAGCTTGGTTACACCTAGGGGAGTGGGTTTTTTCTTCATCTTAGTTAAATTAATTAAAGGTAAATCTATTTTTAAAGTCCCAATTCAATTTAAATGAATTATTTTCGCCAGTTAAAAATTTATAATCGATATAAGATTTTTCTTTCTTAGACATTTCATCGACAAATGGGGAAAAAGTACGGAATATCAGTACTTTTTTCTTTTCATCAAATTCTACAAGTCGTAGCCAGCCATTTCCCCCTCGATAATTCGTTTGGTAATTGACTAGCATTTGAATGACATCATTTCCTGCTGAGTTTTGTTTGACCTGATGTGCTATTCCAAAATAATGTCCATTTACCGTCATGAACACTTGATTGTGGTCCTTAACAAGTTCCCTCCAAATCAGTCGGCCATTGGAAGACTCGGCGGCAATGGTTTTATCATCTTTAACTTTAGGGTAAATAATATCATGTGAGACGAGGATCGTCGGTTTATCTTTATGTTGATCTAGAACCTGTTTTGACCATTCCAAGTCCTTATGCAGACTTTTCATATCCACTATTAAGATTAAGTATTCATAACTTCCTGCTTTAGCCATTGCATAAGAGCTATATCCAGACGGAGAAGACCCCTTATAGTATTTTTTATTAACAAAACGCTTCGGCCCATAATGTGTTAAGAAAGGATCTCCTTTAGCATAGTCATGATTTCCGGCCGCTATCATATATGGAACTTCATTTTTATCCATATGGGAAATGGCTCCAAGGGAATTCTGCCATTGTTCTTCTAAATCATTATCCACTATGTCCCCAACAAATGTATTCATAATGATATTGTTCTTTTTAGTGTTTTTGGAAATCCAGTTCATTTGGCTATTGAAAATCTCGGGATTTTGGCTTGAATATTTCTGGACATCTGGAACAAAAAGAAAATTATAATTCTTTCTATTCGTTAGAAAAGGTAACGCTTTGTTTGATCCTTCGAATGGTTTATCATCGCGAGCATCCTGCACAATCCATTCTTTTTCAGTCAAAGCCTTATTAGCAATACGTATTTCTTGGATATTCCCCCCGAATAGTCCACCCAGCTTATTTCCCCATTCAGATGCTCCGATGTTCCAGCCTTTACCTTTTAATGCTGCAATTCCTATGACCTTTTCTGATTTTCCGTAATCACTTACGCCATTCAAAGTTAAAGTAGTCGTGTAACTATCATTAACGACCGCCAAATGGTACCACTCATCAGGATTTAAAGCTCGGGACCAATTGCTTACATTATAATTTAAATTAGATGGATGGCTTGTCCAATGTATTTTTTGATCACTGGATATAGTTAATGCCGAAAGGATTTTCTTCTCGCCTTCCAATTTATTAAGATCGGCAGCCTGTCCTTGTCTGGAAAAGAGACCCATGCCGCTCTTGGATTCCCTTGGCAACTTAAAAACCGCTTCAATGGTAAAACCTTTATCGAATTTCTCAGAATTTATTGGTGCATCCTTTTTGGTTTTGAAATATCTTCCTGAAGGCGCGTTCTCGTAATTTGCGAATTTCATGCTTCCCCCTTCTTGTTGATCATAATAATCTTCTTTAGACCATTGAATCATATTTTTCAATTCAGGCGAGGCAGGATCACCTATCGTCACTAACTTTAAATCATTTCCTTGTTTGCTTGTATCTTCTAAAATTAAATTACCTTTATCGATTGAACCGCTTTTAACATGTTGTTTTGTGAATTTCCAATTTGCCACGATACCGCTACGATCATTTTTAGAAGCGGGATTAAAAGAATCGGCCGACTTAGCTATACCAGGAACAATCATAAATAAGAGTGAGAGACCTATAAAAGCTTTTTTCATTCTCATAAAACATTCACCCCATTAAATATTGATTAAGCGATTTTATGAATAACCGTTATTCATTTATTCTTTATTTACTACCTGGATAATTTGTCGAAAACTAAGCCTAGGCAGGGAGATTCTTATAAGCTGCAATATGGATATAGTTTGCTTATCTTCTTGATAACTTATTAAGGATGAGTAAAAAAGACTTATTCCTGCAAAACACATTAGGAGGTAAGGTCTAATGCGTTTGATTTACCTTGTTGAAGGAACGCTTTAATCATAAAATTACATGTTATGGTTTGATTGAATCTGAACCTCTGATGGGAAGGTAAATAAACAAGCATTTGAAAGTATAAGGACAATGATTCATCAAGAAAAATGAGGTGAATGAAATGGTAAGAAGGAGAAGATAGCCTACTGAAATTGACGTAGTATTAGGAGGCTATCTTGATTTATAGGAGATGTATGAAAAGTGAAACAAAACAAAAATGTTGATGCAATTTTTTTTGCGTATGAGACGACTTTGACATTTAACCTTCACTTCTCGCAAAGAGCAAACTTGGTATGTAGATGAACAAGAAAATCATCTGTTTTGGCCAGTTGGGAACTATCGATCTGAAGGTATGCGTGAAAAAACCTTCTTGACTGAAAATTCCGACATATATAAATGACTTGATTGGTGCAGGTTTCAGCATAAGAGCAGTAAAGGGACCGATGCCCTGATGAAATGTTAAGAAGTGTTCTTGAAATGAAAGATAAAAATCGGAGGCCAATGTTCTAAATGATTTCAGCAGTAACAGAAATTGATTTATAAATGATTGAATCAAGTAAATGGTATAAAAAGGCGTTTCTACAAAAGTAGAACGCCTCAGACTGTAGACAAACTCGATGAAAATCGAGTTTGTCTATTTTTTATGAGTTGTACAATTTGGCCGTTGATTGGAACGTAGGGCACTCGCTTTCCGCGGGCGGTCGGGGAGCCTCCTCGGCTTTCGCCTGCGGGGTCTCCCCTAGACGCGCTTTTCCC